>JAEWPL010000191.1 GCA_023460615.1 Pseudomonadota bacterium
AGCTTTTAAAAGTAAGTCATTTACAGCTTGTGCCTCGAATGTTGCAAGTTTTACTTTAGCAACTCCCATCTTTTCAATTTCGTCATAGGAGCTTTGACACAGACTATGTAATAAAGCTTTAGTATCTTTATCATAATCTACACTAGTACTTTCTATAATTTCACTTTTACCTTGATTAAAGCTACACAGCACTGCATCAATACCGTCAATACTAGTGCCAGACATCAATCCAATATACAGCTCTTGCATATTTGTTCCTATCGAAGATACATTTGTCAAAATGGGAGGTTTAGATTATTCCCAAAATAATGTAAAATATTAGGTTAATTATCACAATGTTAATCAGAAAAATAAAGGTATTTTATGGCTGATATTCAAAGCGCATTACGTGAGATTGCTCGTGGTGCAGAAGAAATCATTCCTTTAGAAGAGCTTAAGAAAAAGCTAGAGTCAGGTCGTCAATTAACTATTAAGTTAGGTATGGATCCTACCGCACCTGATATCCATTTAGGTCATACTGTGATCTTAAATAAGTTACGTACTTTCCAAAAGTTAGGTCACAAGATTGTGTTAATTATCGGTGACTTTACTGCAGCTATTGGTGATCCTTCAGGTAAAAACGCAACTCGTCCTGAATTACCACGTGAGCAGATCATTGAGAATGCTAAAACTTATGCTGAACAAGCATTTAAAATCCTTGATAAAGATTTAACTGAAATCCGCTACAACTCTGAGTGGTGTGAGAAGTTAGGTGCAGCTGGTACCATTAAATTAGCTTCAAAACTAACCGTTGCTCGTATGTTAGAGCGTGACGATTTCTCAAAGCGTTTTGCATCAAATCAACCTATTGCAATTCATGAGTTCTTATATCCTTTATTCCAAGGTTACGACTCAGTTGCTATCAAAGCTGATGTTGAGTTAGGTGGTACTGATCAGAAATTTAACCTATTGATGGGTCGTGAACTACAAAAAGATGCAGGCATGGAGCCTCAAGTTGTGTTAATGATGCCTTTATTAGTAGGTTTAGATGGTGTAGTTAAGATGTCAAAATCTAAGCACAACTACATCGGTGTAACCGAGTCTCCAAAAGAGATGTTCGGTAAGATCATGTCCATCTCTGACGATTTAATGTGGTCTTACTACGACTTATTATCATTCAAGAGCGTAGATGAAATTAAAGCTCTAAAAGAGCAGTGCCAAAACGGCATGAATCCACGTGATGCTAAGATTGAGTTAGGTCGTGAGATTGTTGCTAGATACCACGGTGAGGATGAGGCTAATCAAGCTGTTGAAGGCTTTAAGTCTCAATTTGCTAAAGGTGCTTTACCAGATGATATTAAAGAAGTTACTGTAACTTCAACAGCTTTAGCAAACCTATTAAAAGACGCAGGTTTATGCGAGACTACCTCTGAAGCTTTACGTATGATTAAACAGTCTGCTGTAAAGTGTGATGGCAAAGTAATTACTGATAAGAACTTTGCTATTGAAAAGGGTACTGCAATTTGGCAAGTAGGCAAACGTAGATTTGCAAAAGTAACTGTAGAATAGGACTTAAACATGACTCAAGACGAATTAAAAGTAATGGTAGCTAAAGCTGCTCTTGAATACATTCCTCAAAATGCAGTTTTAGGTGTAGGCTCAGGCTCTACAGTTATGAAGTTTATTGAGCAAATTGGTCTTAATAAAGTTCCTGTAAAAGAGGCTGTAAGCTCTTCAAATAAAACTACTGAAGCTTTAACTAATATCGGTGTTAAGGTAGTAGATCCTAATGCTACAGAGCCTTATGACGTTTATATTGACGGTGCTGATGAGGTTGATCCTAACTTTAATATGATTAAAGGTGGCGGTGCTTGTTTAACCCGCGAGAAGATCTTAACTTCAATGGCTAAAAAGTTTATCTGCATTGTAGATAAATCAAAGTTAGTACAAACTCTTGGTAAATTCCCTCTACCAGTTGAAGTGATCCCAATGGGCCGTGAGCAAGTAGCTCGCTCACTACGTGCTTTAGGTGGCAATCCTGTGCTACGTGAAGGTTGCATTACCGACAATGGTTGTGAAATCCTTGATGTACACGGTTTATCCATTACTGATCCTGTAGCTTTAGAAAAGACTATCAATCAAATCCCAGGCGTTGTAACTGTAGGTTTATTCGCAGCTAAAGGTGCTGATATCGTACTTTATGCTACAGAAGAAGGCGTTAAAGTTTTAAAGAGAAATTAAGCTAAAAGATTTTGCTTAAAAAAGAAGTCCTCATAATCTTGCTAGATATGGGGACTTTGTTGTTTATGGAGAGAGAATAAATGAGTAATAGTCTTGATCTGCAAAGATTACCTTGTGGTGAATCAAATTTTGAGAAGATGATTGACGGTAATTTGATCTATGTTGATAAAACCGATTTAATCTTTGAGTTAACCAAATTTGAAGATAGTCCAATCCTTTTTACAAGACCAAGACGCTTTGGAAAGTCCTTGCTGGTATCAGTATTAAACAACTTATTTAGACAAAGAAGACAGTATTTTAAAGGTTTAAAAATAGAAAAGCTTTGGAAAGATACGGGGACTTATAAAGTTTTGCATCTTGATTTTTCAACTATAGCTTCAAATGATTTTGAGGAATTTAATCAAGATTTTACAGAAAACTTAAAATCATTTGCTAAAGAATACAATTTGAACTTTTCACCTAAGTTTGGTACACCACGTTCCCTACTATCTGAATTACTTTCCCAGTGCCAAAATAGAGAAGTGGTGCTGTTAATTGATGAGTATGACTCACCCATAACTAGAGTTATGAATGATGGTGAAACTGTCAAGAAAGTAAGAGAATGTTTAAAGTCTTTTTATGATCTTATTAAAGCTAAATTCCCAAAGTTTAGGTTTATGTTCTTAACAGGCGTAACTAAATATTCAGATATGAGTATTTTCAGTGCCTTTAATACTATTTTAGATTTAACTTTAAATAAGAAATATGGAGCTTTACTTGGCTACACCAAAGAGGAGTTAGAGCATTACTTTTTACCATACATTAAGCGCGCAGCTTCAGAGCTTGATTGCACTGTCGATGAGGTATTTTATAATCTAAAATTAAACTATGACGGCTTCTGTTTTGAAGAGTCAGCCTCTGTCCTTGTCTATAATCCTTGGTCCATACTAAACTTTTTGCAATTGGTAAGTAGCAGTT
>JAEWPL010000192.1 GCA_023460615.1 Pseudomonadota bacterium
TATCAACGTAGCAGAGCCTAATGCTTTAATTGGTTTTGCTGGTCCTCGTGTTATTGAGCAAACAGTACGTGAGAAATTACCTGAAGGCTTCCAAAGAGCTGAGTTCTTAGTTGAGAAGGGCGCTATCGATATGATTATCCCTCGTGCTAAGATGAGAGATGAATTAGCTGATTTAGTTGCTTTATTATTAGGTAGCGCAGATCCTAATGTTCAGTTAATTGGTGTTTCACGTTCAACTAAAAAACACAATACTGTAGTGAATAGCTCTGGTGTAGCAAGTTCTACAAGTAGCGCTTCTAATACAGGAAATAGCGTTCAAATCTAGACAATATAATAATGGACAAAGCTATTAGTATTTCTAAGCCAGGTTCTTTGAAGACCTGGCTTGATTATCTTGAAGGTATCAATCCTAACAAGATTGAGTTAGGTCTTAGTCGTGTTAAAACAGTATTTGATAGACTTAGCTTAGATCACATTAAACAAGCTAAAATTGTTGAAGTTGCAGGTACTAATGGAAAAGGCTCTTCAGCAACTTTAATTGCAGCCTCTTTAAATCTCTCAGGTATTAAAACTGGTCTATACACTTCACCTCATTTACATTCTTTTACAGAACGTGTAAATATCGGTGGTGTAGATGTTAATGAAGAAACTTTATGTAAAGCTTTTGCAATTGTACATAATGCGGCAAAAGAGGTAAGTTTAACTTACTTTGAATACACTACTTTAGCTGCCTTTGTGTGCTTTGAACTTGAGAAAGTTGATGCTTTAGTTTTAGAGATTGGTTTAGGTGGCAGATTAGACGCTGTAAATGTGCTTGATGCTGATATTGCACTAATCTGTTCAATAGGTCTTGATCATACCCATATCTTAGGTAATACCATTGAAAAAATTGCTTATGAAAAAGCAGGTATCATTAAAGATCATACCTATGTTGTTACAGGTTTAATCAGTAAAGAAGCTAAAAAGGTAATTTTTGAAACAGCAAAAGCTCATCAAAGTAAAGTCTATTTTGAGGGGGAGAGTTTTTCTGGTAATTTTGAGGATGGCTTTACCTATACTCAAAAGAATAAGAATAATCTTGAGTCTTATGTTTATCCTTACCCAAAAGTTCCATATTGTGTAGCACCTTCTGTTTTAAGAGTACTAACTTTATTAAAAGAATTAGGTCTTAAAATAACCTCAAGTGCGGTAACCCAAGCAATTAAAACAGTATCCTTACCAGGTAGAATGCAACTTGTAAAAGTAAATCCAACCATTTACTTAGATGTTGCGCATAATCCACCGGCTGCACAAAATCTTGTGAAAACGGTAGCTAAAAGACAAAAGCTTGCTAAAAGAATTGCCGTAATTGGTATGCTAAAAGATAAAGATATTGAATCTGTTTTATCCATCATAAAAGATTCTTTTGATGAGTTTTATGTAGCAAGTTTACACACTGAGCGTGGTGAAAACTGTGAGCGTTTAAAAAAAGCTTTATTAGCATGCAATATCAAAGAACCTTTGATAAAATCATTTGATAATGTTGATAGCGCAATAAATGCCGTCTTAAATGTTGCTCAAAGACTTGATGAGATCATAGTATTAGGCTCCTTTGTAACTGTAAGTGAAGCAATGGATAGCCTTAAAAAATTAGAGAATTAAGGAAAAAGGAAAATATGGCTATAACAAAAAGCATTAGAAATCGTTTAGTGGGAATTTTGGTAATATTGTCCCTTATTCTTATTCTTGTACCACTGTTAAATCCAAGTAAGTCTCAAGATGGTGCTCAAAATGAGGTTGATAAGGAAGCTATTGCTATTACCTCAAAGGGCGCTGTAACCGACGATAATGGTCAATTAGTTTCTGTAGGTGAGAAGGATTATTCTGATTTATTAGATCCTGTAGATGACACTAAATCAGCCTTAGTAAGTAATAATGATAAGTCTCCTTTTGATGCAATCAATAAAGAAAACTTACCTTCAGCTCAAGAAATGCCTGCACAAAATCAGCTAGAAACTACAGCTCCTATTACACAGGCTCCTGCAAAACCTAATACCTATGTTCAACCAACCGAGACTGTTAAGACTGAAGTTTTAACTTCAAACCGTACTAGCAACGGTAAAACAACTAATACCCAAGCTAGCCATAATGTAGTTAAAAGTTCTCAAAAAACCAGTATCGCAACTGGCTCTTATGCAGCTCAAGTAGGTGCTTTTACTCAAAAAGAGAAAATTCAAGCTGTAATGACCAAGCTTACAAAGGCAGGTTTTAAGCCTGTAAGTCACAATATCAATGTAAATGGAAAAGCTCTAGTTCGTATCTATGCAGGTTCAGCTAAAGATAGAAATGGTGCTTTAGCTATTTGCAATCGTGTAAAAGCTAAGTCTTTAGGACTTGAATGCCAAGTATCCCAGCTATAATAGGTGATTTATGTTACAGCAAGAGCTTGTTTCCTACTTAAATGACTATTTGCAAGTATCCTTATTTAATGATCCTTCATTAAATGGCTTGCAAGTTGAAGGTTTTAAAGAGTGCACTAAGATTGCAACAGCCTGCACCGCTTCCTTAGAGGCTATTGATGCAGCTATTGAGGAAGGTGTTGATACTTTAATTGTTCATCATGGTCTGTTTTGGAAAGGGGCTCTAACACCTATCATTGGTCCTTATAAAGATAGATTAAACGCCATTTTAGAGTCAAATATCAATTTGATAGCTTATCACTTACCATTAGATGCTCATAATGTAGTGGGTAATAACAGATATTTAGCAGATTTATTAAATCTAGCCGAAGTTGATTACTTACAAAAAGGCGATCCTCGTTCTGTTGCTATGCAAGGCACTTTACCTGAGCCACTAACTATTAAGCAAGTAGGTCAGTGTTTATCACAAGCTTTGCAAACACAGGTAACCGTACTTGGCGATTGCGATGAGAATATTCTTTTATCAGAAATAGCTATTTGCTCAGGCTCAGGCACCTTCTTAATTGATAATGTTATGAAGCCAAGATTCCATGCTTTAATTACAGGCGATGTCAATGAGCAGACTTACCATATGGCAAAAGAAACAGGTACAGCTGTATTTGTTTTAGGTCATCACGCTTCAGAGCAGGGTGGTATTAAAAGATTAGGTGATCATCTAGCTCGTAAATTTGGTTTAGAGCATCACCACTTACATTTTAATCTTGAAAAGGAAGCTTTAGTTTATGACAGCTACAATGAATGATAATGAGCTTTCTCCTGAAGCTATCTTAGTTAGAAATGCTTTAATTGAGCATGGTCTTGAAACTCCATGGCATGATAATGGTCTATCCTCAGAGGAGAAAAAAGAGATCATACAAGAGCATATGAGCTCAATAATGCAGACTCTAGGTCTTGATTTGTCAGACGATTCTTTAACTCAAACCCCTCACCGTGTGGCAAGAATGTTTGTAGATGAGATCTTTTCAGGTCTTGATTACAAGAATTTTCCAAAGGTAAGCGTCTTTGAGAATAAGATGCATTTTGATGAAATGGTAAAGGTTTGCAATATTACAATTACCTCTACTTGCGAACACCATTTTGTAGTGATGGACGGTATTGCTAAAGTAGCTTATATGCCATCAGATAAAATCATTGGTTTATCAAAAGTTAATCGTATTGTGCAGTTTTTTGGACACCGTCCACAAGTACAAGAGAGATTAACACAGCAAATCAAAGTTGCTTTGCAAACCCTACTTAATACTAAAAATGTAGCGGTAAGTATTACTGCTACCCACTATTGTGTAAAATCCCGCGGAGTTAAAGATCAAACTTCTGTAACTACCACGACAGCTTTAGGCGGACTATTTAAAAACAATCCATCTTCACGTCATGAGTTCTTAACTGACTAAGAAGGCAATATGAGAAAGAAAGATTATAAAGTTGCTTTAGTTGTTCCTGTTTACAATGAGGAAGAGACTGTCGAAACTTTTGTAAAAACAGTTTTTGAAAAATTAGCTTCAGAAAAGGAACATCTTGAAGTTGTATTTATTGATGACGGTTCAAAAGATCACACTGTAAGCATTATTGAAAAACTTCAACAAGAGCACAGCTGCATCAGTTTAATCAAATTGTCTCGTAACTTTGGTAAAGAAGCAGCCATGAGTGCAGCCATTGATTTAGTAACTGCTGATGCTATCGTGCCAATTGATGTCGATTTACAAGATCCACCAGAGTTAGTACTTGATTTTATTAAGATCTGGCGTGATGAAGGCGTTGATAATGTTTATGGCGTACGTGAGGACAGATCCTCTGATACTAATACTAAGAGAGTATCCTCAGAAGGCTTCTACTATGTTTTCAACAAGCTTTCTAACAGAATTCAAATTCCATCAAATGTAGGTGATTTTAGACTTATCGATAGAAAGATCATCGATATTCTAAAGCAGCTAAAAGAGCGTAATCGCTTTATGAAAGCTTTATACGCATGGCCAGGCTTCACCTCAAAAGGTGTAGGTTATGTAAGACCTAAGAGAGTAGCTGGTACTACTAAGTGGAATTACTGGAAACTTTGGAATTTTGCTCTAGATGGTATTTTCGCTTTCTCCTCAATGCCACTTAGAGTGTGGTCCTATTTAGGTGGTTTTATTGGTTTCTTATCCTTAATCTATATGGTTTGGAACTTTGTAAAGACCATGATTTTTGGTAATGATACCCCAGGTTACACCACTTTAATCTGCGTTATTTTGTTCTTAGGTGCAATTCAGCTTATCGGTATTGGCGTACTAGGTGAGTATATGGGAAGACTTACCCTAGAGGTAAAAGGTCGTCCTGTTTATATAGCTTCTAAGGTTACAGGACCTTTGGCAAATAGCGTTCCACAAGGTTTAAATTCTACTTGTGTAGGTGTGTCTTATAATGAAAAGACTACTACTGTTAAAAAGGTTGCAAAAGCAACTAGCACTACACCTGAAACAAATATAAAGACTCAAACTAAAAACTCATGAAATTATTACAAGCAATAAACACTAAGAATTATTTTGAGTTAATTCGCTTTGTAATTGTAGGCGGACTTGCTACTGTAGTGGATTTAGTTATGACTACAGTGCTTGTTTTTACCACAAGTTTTCATGAGAATCTCATTACCTCAATTGCATTTATCACTGCATTTTGGGTATCTTTTTTTGGTCACAGATACTTTACTTTTAAGGCTAAAGGCTCGCCAGTAGCCTTTTTTGCCTTAGCTTTAAGTACCTTAGCTATCCGTAACCTAATCGTTTATCTATTAGTTTTAGCAGACATTCGAGGCTTTACAGCTTTAATTATCGCTATGGCGGTGGTAACAGTGATCACCTACATAGTTGCTAAATTTAAAATCTTTAAAAAATCATAGGGGGAGACGTGCGCATTGCCTTAGGTGTTGAGTATGAAGGCTCAAATTACGCTGGCTTTCAAAGACAATCAACTTTGTCTACCGTACAAGGAGAGCTTGAAAAAGCTCTATCTATCATCGCTGACGAGCCTATCTTATTACAATGTGCAGGTCGAACTGATGCTGGTGTAAATGCTACAGGTCAAGTAGTGCATTTTGATGTAACTAAAGAGCGCCCAGATAGAGGCTGGGTGATGGGTACTAATGTAAATTTACCTAATGATATTGCAATTACCTGGGCAAAACATGTTGATGAGAGCTTTCATGCTCGTTTTTCAGCCCGTGCTCGCAGATACCGTTACATTATTCAAAATACCTTAAATAGACCAGGGATCCTTTGCAAAGGAGTTTCAATTTATCAAGGCGATTACGATATTGATTTAATGCAGAAAGCTGCAAGTTACATCATTGGTGAACACGACTTTAGCTCTTTTAGAGCAGCTGAGGATGAAACTAAAAGCTCAAATCGCTGTGTACATTTTGTAAATGTCTCAAGAATTGGACAATACATCATTTTTGATATTGCTGCTAATGCCTTTTTAATGCATATGGTTCGTAATATCGTAGGCTCTTTACTTTTAGTAGGTAATGGCACTAAAACAGTGGATTGGTTCAAACAAATGTTTGATGCTAAAGATAGAACTAAAGCAGGACCAACCGCTAAGCCTTGTGGTTTATATTTAGTGGATGTTACCTACCCACAGGAATTTAATCTTCCAAAAAGAGAGTGCATAGGTCCAATTTGGATGCCTTAATAATTGATAAAAAATTTTTAAGTAATACAATAACAAATAAAATATTCACCTAGGGATCATTATGTTAAATCTTCCAAATGTACTTACCTTAATAAGATTAGGTCTAATCCCAGTCTTTATTATCCTTTTCTATTGGCCAACTGATATGTCAAACTTCTATGCTGCCATTGTTTTTGTAGTTGCAGCTTTGACCGACTTATTAGATGGCTATTTAGCTCGTAGATTAAAACTTACTACTAAGTTTGGCGCTTTCTTAGATCCTGTGGCAGACAAAATCATAGTATGCGTGGCCTTAGTTTTAATCGTTGAGCATTACTCACTATACAGAGATGCGTTATATCCACATCTAGGTAAGTTTATTACTATTCCTGCTATGATTATCATTGCAAGAGAAATTACCGTATCAGCTCTAAGAGAGTGGATGGCAGAACTTGGAAAAAGAGCAAATGTAGCTGTAAGCTGGATAGGTAAATGGAAGACTACCATTCAATTAGTAGCCATTGCAGGTTTAATCTGGCGTCAAAGTGAAGTTATGATTTACACTGGTGTAGTACTCCTAGGTGTAGCAACAATTCTTACCATTTGGTCTATGATCATGTATTTAAAAGCTGGTGCAAAATACATGAAAGAAGAGAAGTCAGAATAACTTTTTTAGACTAGCAAGTACAACTTGCTAGAATTTTAACAGATCCTTTCTACAATTTACCTTTCTTTAACTTTTAATTACTAATACCTTACAAAATCCCACTTCATAAACAATAAGACTTTACATGAAATTTCTACTATGACCTTGTGCATTAAAGAGCACGTAATAGAAATTTTGAGAGTTTATTTTTATGAAAAAATCATTATTAGCATTAGTTATTGCAGCATGTGCAAGTCAATCAGTTATGGCTGCTACAGTTTACGATAAAGACGGTACTTCATTAAAAGTTGGTGGTCGTATTCAGGCTGTTTTATACAAGGGCGGTTCAGCAGGTAAGCAAGCAGGTCAAAAAGACTCAACTTTAGAGAATTCAGCTCGTTTTAATATCGAAGGCAAAACTAAAGTAAATGACAACTTAAAACCTTTTGCAAAAGCTGAGTGGGATATGGCAGATAGCTCAACTCGTGCAGG
Source organism: Pseudomonadota bacterium (assembly GCA_023460615.1). Lineage (GTDB taxonomy): Bacteria > Pseudomonadota > Gammaproteobacteria > Enterobacterales > Succinivibrionaceae > Succinivibrio. The sequence continues at coordinate 7,240 of JAEWPL010000192.1, forward strand.
TGACAAAGTAAAGTCCCGTGATATGTTTGTAGGTGTAAACTTTGGTGACTTTGGTAAGATTCAATTAGGTCGTTATAAGTCTAATCAAGCTTGGGTTACTAAGACTACCGATGTGTTCGATGATTTTGGTTGTTTAGCACAATCAAACGACGATTCTCGTAATTCAGGTCGTATCGATTACGAGTTTAGTCGCTCCGGTTTCGATGCTAAGATTGGTTATGTAACTGCAGTTGATAACTTTAAGATTGTAGGTAACGATGTAAATAAATTTAACGGTGTATCTTTTAAGTCAGTAGCAATTGATCATGCTTACTCAATCGCTGCAGGTTACACTTTTGATAATCTCGTATTTGGTCCACTATCCTTACGTGCAGGTTTTGAGCAAATCGCAGGTCAAGGTAAAGAAGGTGCTAAAGAATTACCTAAATTTGATAAGGTAAATTCCTATAGCTTAGGTGCTTCATGGGGTTCTGATGTAGGTTTCTACACAGGTTTATCTTTTGAGAATAAGAAGTTTAAGTTTAACAAAGATACTATTGTTAAGACTGCATTTGCAGATAAGTATTATGATGAGGTTAAAACTCAAGCTTTTGAGTTTGTTGTAGGTTATGGCTTTGATTTTGGTTTGTCTGTAATGACTGGTTATAACATCATTAAGATTAAAGATAACACCGACTTCTATCATAAAACTAAAAAAGATGTTGAGGATGTTACTTTCAAGTATTTACCAGTTTATGTAAATTACAAATTCTGTCCTAACTTTAATATTTGGTCTGAAGCAAGATTTAACCTAACAGCTGATGCAGACTTGAGACAAGCTGGTCTTAAGTATGAGGAAGCAGGTGATGCAACAACAGACGGTACCTACTTCTCAGTTGGTGCTCGTTACACCTTCTAGTTTGAAACAATAAATATTTAATCCCATTATTTTTGATCCTCAAGCAACTGCTTGGGGATTTTTTTGTCCTAAAAAAGTAAGTTTTATTTTTTGAGTGCAATCACAAAAAAATTGATCTATGATGTGCACACTTAATTTTGTGATATGGAGCTAAAAAAAATGAGTTTTCTAGACACTCTAAGTCAGATGAGTGCATTGTTTTTGATGGTTTTAATTGGTTATGGATGCAACCGTTTAGGCTACATGGATAAGGACTTTAACAGAAAGTTCTCCTCTTTAATTTTAAATGTTACAGCTCCATTCTTAATTTTATCCTCAGTGATGGGTGAGGTATTACCTAAACCTGAAGATATTGCTCCAGTGTTAACTGCTGGTGTGTTAACTTATGTCTTCTTATTTATTTTTGCCTTTTTAATTTCTAAATATATTTGCAAAGAGCCTGATGCTTTAGGCTCTTATCGCTTCATGCTAATTTTTGGAAACATCAATTACATTGGTTTCCCTGTATTAGATGCTTTATTTGGAACCACAGCTATCTTCTATGCTGCGGTGGTAACCATTCCTTTTAATATCTTAATCTTTATGTTTGGTGTACCTATCATTACCTCTGGTAAGGGTAAGTTTCACTTTAATTGGAGAACTATTTTCTCTCCATGCTTATGTACAACTTACATCACTATTGTGATTGTATGCTTGCAGGCAAGAATGCCTCGTGAGATTGCTGAGGCTTGTAAGTTAGTAGGTAGTATGACTGTTCCAGGATCTCTGCTTATTATTGGCTCTACACTAGCAGCAGTTCCTGTATTAAAGATGATTGGCAATGTAAGAATGTACATCTTAACTTTAATTAAGTTACTTGCAATTCCATGCATTTTATTTGCTTGCTATAAGTTATCACCACTTGATGATAAGTACGCTAATGTGTTGGTTATCTTGTTTGGTATGCCTGTAGCTTCAATTGGTACTATGCTTTGCCTTAAGAATAACATTGATGGTACCACTATGTCTGAGGGTACTTTCTTAACCACCTTATTGTCTGTGCTATCAATTCCGCTATTAGCTCTAATCTTATAGTTTGGTTAAAAGAATAGAAAGGATCTTAAGG
>JAEWPL010000193.1 GCA_023460615.1 Pseudomonadota bacterium
TATCCTTCTCCACAGGTACTGCTTGGGGTACTTTTGGTATCTTAATTCCTATCGTGGTATTAGTTGCTCAAGCTATTGATCCTAACTCTACTGAACTTGTGATTATTTCTCTATCAGCAACTTTAGCAGGCTCTGTTTGTGGTGATCACTGTTCGCCTATTTCAGATACTACCGTGTTGTCCTCTGCAGGTTCAAGTTGCGACCATATCGAGCACGTATATACTCAGTTACCATATGTAGTAGTAATTGCAAGCTGTACTTTAATAGGTTATGTAGTGGCAGGCTTTACTAAGAATTGGGCTTTAAGTTTTGGATCTGCTCTTGCATTGTTAATGCTTTGTGCGTTATTTATTTACAAGAGACAACAGCATTATAAGAATTTAGCTTAAGATTAAACTTAAGCCTTTTAGAGGTACTCATTTGAGTACCTCTTTTAATTTAAAGATTAGTATTGCTCACCGAATACTTCACGTGCAATGTCACGCACTAACTTTAGTTTCTTCCACTGATCTTCGTAAGTTATCTTATTACCGATTTCACAAGAAGCAAAACCACATTCCTCATTATCCATGAATCAAATTTATAAATTGTGTTTATTTATTATTGAGAAATTAACTTAAGTAATTTCATGGAATTAGTATCCATAATTTTTTAAACCTAGGCTAATACTATATTTTATCTGTAGATATAGTTATTTGCTATGTGTTTTAAACTATACATAGTTAATACTAATATTAAGTACCAATTTATAGCTCTCTATAAGCAATTTATACTTTATTTTCAATAGGTTAAATATTGTTAGAAGCAAAAGAAGATCAGGTGAACTATCGAGTTTTAGAGCTTAATTTGTTGCGTTTTTAAGAATGGAGGAAAATTGAAAAAGAATAGTTTAATTTACAAGTTTGCACATAATTTGAAATTGTGTTGGTAAGCAGTAAAGGCAATGCCTTTACTGCTTGAATTTTTTTATTCTGGTTTTTGGGTTCTCTCGTCGATAACACGCTTTGACTTGTGCTCTGAACGAGTATTTAAGTCGCCATCTTTATGAACAACAACAGTATAAGGTTTTACACCGATACGAGCCTTTAGAGAGTTGCTTACAAGAGTTGCAACTTCCTCATCAGACTGCTTGTTGTCAAACTTCTTCTCAATCTCAACTGAGTACTTGCAAGTAAAGTCCTTTTCAAAGATCCTGATTAAGTATTCACCAGTGATACCAGAGATACCTCTAATTACTGCCTCAACGTCTGATGGGAATACATTCACAGCTGATACGATGAACATATCGTCCTTACGACCTAAGACATGAATTCTACCGTGAGTTCTACCGCACTTGCACTTTGTAGTATCAATCCAACCAATATCACCTGTGCGGAAACGGATTAGAGGACGAGCATGCTTTCTTAAAGTAGTAAATACAAACTCACCCTTTGAACCTGGTGGCAATACGCGACCAGTTTGAGGATCAACAGTTTCTACAAGGATGTGGTTTTCAGCGATATGTAAACCGTCCTTATACTCACACATTGCAGCGCAAGCACCAAAGATATCTGATAGGCCATAGAAATCATAAACTTGAGCGCCCCATAACTCCTCAATGGCATGACGAGTTGCATCAATAGAGCCACCTAATTCGCCTGCTACAATAATCTTTTTGATGTTAAGATCTTTTTTAGGATCGATACCTTGTTTTAAGGCTTTCTCACCTAACTGCCAAGCATAAGAAGGTGAAGTCCAAATTACAGTTGGTTGATAAGTCTTTAACACCCATAGTAATCTTTCAGATGGTAAAGTACCGCCCCAAATACATAGAGCACCAGTTCTTTGAGCACCGATAACATCAGGACCACCAACATATAGTGAGAAGTTTAAAGCGTGAACGTATCTATCCTGTGGTCTTACACCAACTTGCCAGAACCAACGAGCTTCTGTATCTTGGAACTCGTCAAAGTCTTTTGCAGTGAAAGGACTGATAGTAGGAACACCTGTTGAACCTGAAGATGTTGAAATAAATACAACCTCATCTTCAGGAACTGCGCATAACTCACCTAAGAAAGAGCCCACGCCTTGAGTTTCACGTTGAGTCTTCTTATTGATAAAAGGAAACTTCTCAATATCCTTTAAAGTCTTGATGTCAGATGGTTTAACGCCTGCTGCATCAAATGATCTCTTATAGTAAGGAGCATTGTCATATGCAAATTGCACAATCTCCTTTAGATCTTTTAATTGCTGAGCCTCTAATTCATCTCTTGATTGAGTCTCTAGTGCTTCATTCCAGTATTTTGAATTATTGATTCCCATTTCTTGGTAACCTCTGCCTTTTTTAGTTAATTAAAATATTTGTTAATAAAATTCCATTTTTGATCACGGGCTTTAACTACATTTTCGATGTCCTCATCACTCATGTGTTTAAAGCGACCTTGACGTTTGATATAAGAGTCGATACTTGTAAACTCTTTTGGTCGTTTATTTAGCTTAAATTCGCCGTTTTCAAATTCAGCTAAATACCAAAGACCACAATCGACTACTTCTTTAGCAACCTCGATGCAATCCTCGGTTTTAATGCCCCAACCTGTTGGACAAGGTGCAATTACATGAATGTATTTAGTACCTTGTATTTTTGAGGCTTTTTCTACTTTATTTAAAAAATCTGGTAAGTAACCTACACTTGCGGTGGCTGCATAGGTAATGCCGTGCGCTGCCACAATCTCAAACATATTCTTTTTAAAAGAACGGTTACCTTGTACTTTTGAACCTACAGGAGTAGTGGTTGTACGAGCACCAAAAGGTGTTAAAGTACTTTTTTGAATACCTGTGTTCATATAAGCTTCATTGTCATAGCAGATATAAAGCACGTTATCATTACGCTCAATAGCAC
>JAEWPL010000194.1 GCA_023460615.1 Pseudomonadota bacterium
GTTTTTGAGAAGATCCGTTGAAGATAAACGAATTCCTCTTGAATTTAAAGTTTCAAACACCTTATAAGCATTCAACTCATCAGTTACGGTGATTACCGTAAAAAATAAATTGTCGCTAAGATCTTCAACAAATTTTGCTAGGACTTGACCTTTGTTGTCAGAATTTTTTACATAGTTAAATACTTGACTGTCAAACCACTCAAAAGCTTTTCTTAAAAGATTATTCGAAGCTCTTAACCCTCTTTGAGGAATATTTGATAAAGGAACTATATATGTTTGGTAGAAACGATTATTATTTCTATTAAGAGTCAATTTTGACTTAGAAATCAAAGTTACAGGATCAAGATAACCTATATAAGAATTTCTGATTTGCTCAAGACGTTGTTTATTATTTTCAGGATCATCTCCACTTTCTATTAGTTTTTTTAAATTATTTAATATAGCTAAAACTAACAAAGAGCAGGTTGTTAATCTCTGCTGTCCGTCAATTACATCAAAGTTTTTATCATTTGTTGATTGAAGAACCATATAACCCATGTAGTGAGCAGAATCACCATCTACTGACATGGTTTCTTGAATGTCAGACCACAAATTCTCCCATTGTTCCAAATCCCAACTATAATCGCGCTGAAATCTTGGAATATTATAGGTAAGACCATTTCCAAAGAGCTTTCTTAATGTATTGTTTTCAGTTTTTAAATTTGAAACTGACATAATGTATTTTCCAATCAAAAATACCTTAATGAAAATTATAAATCAAAAGGTCCAATAGTATATTCTTTTTAAAATAGCAAATTTCTTGAGTTGTGAAACTTAAACTTATGGATTTTAATCAGTTAATTACTGACTGAAGATCACTTTGATGCCACCAACCAATCTATTACATTAAGGATCTTAATGCCATCATAATTGGTCTCAAGCCCAAGATTTAGAGCTAATACAATTTTTGGGTAATTGTCTTTTACCTTTTTTAGAGGAGCTAACTCTCTTTGAGTTACTGAAGATATTGACATATCGTCAGTTACTTGGATATATAATTTCTCATCAGCCTTTTGGGCAATAAAATCAATTTCTAAGTTATCTATTTTACCAATGGCAACATCATAGCCACGTCTTAACAATTCAAGATAAACTATATTCTCTAGCACATGACCTATATCTCTGTTTCGATAACCTAACAGAAGATTTCTAAAACCAAGATCTACAATGTAGTACTTACCTAAAGTTTTTAAATACTCTTTTCCTTTAATATCAAATCTTTTGATTTCATAGAAAAAGAAAGATTCAAGCAATGCATTTACGTAATACTGCAATTTGTGGACACTTACTTTGCCTTTAGTTCTAACATCTTCTAATAAACCTTCATTTGAAAGTGTATTACCAATTGACGATAAAGACACATTATTGCCAATGTTGTCAGATAAAAACATTACAATCTTTTTTAGCAATACAGAATCATTGATAGGACCTTTATCTCTTAAATTTGCAAGATCCAAGATATCTCTAACGATGATGGTCGAGTAAACACTATCTAAAAGCATTAGAGATTTTTCTTGATCTAAACCAAATTCAGTAATACCAGGCATTCCACCAAACTTTAAGTAAGAGTTAAAAACTTCCTTTAGAGGATATTTTGAGCCACTACTATCCTCAGCATAAGTTCTCTTATCGCCAAGAGCTCCACCTTCTGTTTTTAAGGTTAAATCATTAAAATCAATAAATTCTACAAAGGACAGTGGCAACATTTTTATCTCAACACAACGTCCTGATATATATGTAGCATATTCAGAGGATAAGAGATAAGCATTTGATCCTGTGATATAGATATCGCTGTTAAAATCAACTCTAAAGGCGTTAATGGCATTTTCCCAATTTTTTACTCTTTGTACTTCATCAAAGAATAAGTACATTCTTTTATTAGCTACGATGCGTTCTTTAACATAGTTGTATAGTTTTGTACTGTTAAACTCAACAAATTCAAAGGATTCAAAATTTACATAGAGGATCTGAGACGGTAGAACTCCATTCTGTTTTAAATGCTCTATCATAAGTTTTAACAGGCTTGATTTTCCGCATCGTCTAATACCTGTAATGACTTTAACTGGCTCTGTATCTTTAAAACCAATAAGTTTATTTAAGTAATTTGGTCTAGATTTAAGCTTATAGCTAATCATGATAAATAAGCTCCTTTTTAAATAAGTATAGAGCAGTTACTAACTTATGCAATTTTTATTAAAACCTGTAATTAATTGATAAGTAATTTACTTTAAAGTTAGAATACAAAACGCATAATTTACTTTATTTAAAATTGTATCAAATATTAATTGATAATATGAAGTTTTTGCAAATTTTTGCAAAAAAAATGAAATTCAATTTTTAGTTCAGAAAAGAGCAATTTATAAACGTTAAAAAGATGGTAATGAAACTGTTAAAGCGTAAAATCACTTTAAAGAACTGTGTGTTGCATTGACGACCTACACAATTCATATACATTTCTAAATGAGGAATAATTATGTCTACTACAAAAATAAACTTTCGAGTTGACTCAGACGTAAAAAATCAAAGTGAAGCTATATTTAGTCAATTAGGTTTAAATCTTTCAACAGCCTTAAATATCTTTTTAAGACAAGCAATTCGAGTTGGCGGTTTTCCTTTTGACGTTCGTCTTGAACAACCAAACGCAGAAACTGTTGAAGCTATAAAGGAATCTGAAAAATTGCTTCAAGATCCAGCTGCAAAACAATACTCAAATGTTGAGGATGCGCTTATAGATTTAAATAGATGAATAAATCAATCAATAAAACATTCTTACAAGTGTATAAATCTTGAGGCTCTAAGCTTAATACCATTACTAATCTCTTGATAGATTAAGCAAGGATATTCTTCTGACAATTTAGCTTGTAGAGGATCAACCTTATCTAAGACTTTAGAAGCAACCTTCATAAGCTCAGCTTTTACTAACCTTTTGCTTAATTGAACATCTTCTGCAAGATCAAAAAAGTGCTTTGCTGTTAAAAATTTAAAATCTTTGTGATTGCTAATTTTCATAGCCATTCTTGGTTTAATTTGTTTATACACAGTGGTGGCTAAAAGATCATAGCTTGGAGCAAGTCTTGGTCCTTCATTTGCATAAAGAATTGAGAAGTTTTTAGCATGAGCATCACCATTGCCAATGATGAAGTTGAATATCACTTTATCTAAAAACTGTATTGTGTCTGTTGCAGTTAATTCTAATTCTTTTAGTAATTTAAAGCACTGAATAAGATTTGGTCCACCTTCTGACTCATACTTAACAGAAGGATCAACTCCTAACAATTGACAGAAGTCCTCCTGATGAAGTCTTTTAACTTCACCTTTTTCTACTACTCTGTCGTAGCGTTCTGTTACGTAGAAAAGAGCGTCTTTTAATTTTAATATGGAGCTTTTTGCTGTATTCAAATCACACTCAGAGCTTAATTGCATACAAAAGTACTCATTTAACACGCTATCTGAAAAGCCTTCTATTTCTGGCTTTATAATATGAGTTGATGGCGTTCCTTTTAAAGGAAGATAAACTTTTCCGTTCTCAACTTTTGCAACTAGCTTGTTTTGAGCTCCACTTCCTGAAATTCTGTAGTCTTCAAAACCAAGATTTAGAGGATTATTCGACAGATTAGCTAAGATTTCGTACGCTTTCTTATCAGATAAATCTTTGTAAATTTGAGGCGTTGGTAAATTTAATTTTTTTTCAGCTAGCTCAAAGGATATCGCTCCAGCACAGTCTCCTCCTAACGCTTTGATTAAAGCAAAAGTATTATCAAAAGATATTCCTAGAATTCTAGCTATCTTTACTCTTACAGACTCTTCAGGCAAAAGATTTGAGATAAAAGGAATGAGCCTATCATTATGATAAACCTCACTAGATAAAGGAATGAGGTATGACAGAGGCTTACTTTTAGGATCTTTTAGATATTCCTTATCATAAGCAAAACTTAAAACACCATTCTCATGCTCTAAGGTTCCAGCAAATTTGGAAAACAAGTAAACACTTAAATGATCTTTCATTTATTAAGGTCCCACTTACTAAAAATGTACATACCTAAACCTAAGGCGCTTAAGACATTTAATAGCTTATTGACTTGAATTGTAGGTTTTCCATTTTCAAGATCTGATATAAATCTAATTCCTGTATTAGCAACACCAGCAAGCTGCTCTTGAGTCACACCTTGAGCCTTTCTTGTTGTTTTAATTAAAAGACCAATATCCTTAGTAGAAACTAGTTTATTAAACTCCATAGAAGTTCTTTTCCTTATCGGTAA
>JAEWPL010000195.1 GCA_023460615.1 Pseudomonadota bacterium
CTGCGGCTTTGCCTGTGATGTGGAATTTTGTGTTGCACGATTATCAAAAACAGCGCGTATTAACTTTAATTGATCCAAGCTCTGATCCGCTTGGTGCTGGTTACCATATTATTCAATCTAAAATTGCCATAGGATCAGGTGGTCTATATGGAAAAGGTTGGCTTCAAGGCTCTCAATCTCAATTAGACTTTTTACCAGAGCCCCATACAGATTTTATCTTTGCGGTGTTATCTGAAGAAACAGGTCTTATTGGCTTTATTGTCCTAATGTCCTTATATTGCTTTATTATAGGCAGATGCGTGCTGATTACCTTAAATACCAAAGACAATTTTGAAAGAATTTTATGTGGTAGTTTCACCTTTACCTTTATGTTCTACATCTTTGTAAATATTGGTATGGTGTCAGGTATTTTACCTGTGGTAGGTGTACCATTACCTTTGATTAGTTATGGTGGAACAGCAATGATCACCTTAACTATTTGCTTTGGTATGATTATGTCTATTCATACCCATAAAAAGACAAGTTTCTTCAGAAAAGAATAAGGTCACAAATTTTGATTTTTCTTTGTGATATCATAAAGTTAATTAAAGTATAGACGGAAAAAATTTGAAAATACTATGAAACTTAGTTTAAAGCCTTTATTGTGGGCTACACTCCTAACGCTATCAAGTCAAGCACTTGCAGCAAATCCAATTCCTAACAATTTAACTGAGTTATCAACCTACGCTAAGATATCAGAAGATTCCTTAGCAAAGGCCATACAAGAGGCTGTCTATCAGCAAAAGATTATTGATGCCATCACAAGACCTTCAGAAGGTAAACCTTGGTGGCAATACCGCAAGATTTTTATCACAGTCTCAAGAATAGAAGCAGCTGTAAAGTTCTACTTTGAAAATGAAAAAGAGCTTTTGCGCGCGCAAAAAGAATATGGCGTACCTTATGAAATCATCCTAGCCATTATGGGAGTGGAGACTTTTTACGGTAAAAATATGGGATCCTGGAGAGTTTTAGATGCGCTTTATACTCTAGGTTTTAACTACCCAAAACGTAGTGCTTATTTCTCTAAAGAGTTTGCTCGTTTTGTAGCTTTAAAAGAAAGAGAAAACTGGGATTTTGACAATATCAAAGGCTCTTATGCTGGTGCTATGGGTATGGGGCAGTTTATGCCTTCAGCTTATTTAGATTATGCTGTAGATTTTGATAAAGATGGTCATGTAGACTTATTTACAAATAAGTCTGATGCGATAGGATCTATTGCAAATTACTTTAAAGGTCATGGCTGGCAAACAGGTCACGGTATTTATTACCCAGCTCATGTTCATAATGCTGATGTTCAAAGTTTATTAGATAAAGGTTGGAATTTAACCGTAGATGAGTTATACCAAGCTGGTGTTACCACTAAGGTTAATTTGAGCAAAAATCAAAAAATTAGATTATTTAAATATGCGCTTGAGGACGGATCTTTTGGCTATAGCGTTGGTTTAAATAATTTCCAAACTATTATGCGTTATAACACCTCACAGTTATATGCTAGAGCTGTTTACGAGTTGTCAGAATTCATTGCTATCAACGTCAACAAGATTAAAGCAAAAAGAGGACAAAAGGTTACCCCAAGGAGCAGACAACCTTGATTAAAAAGTTAGTTTTACTTGGAACTATTCTGTGTGGTCTTACTTTTCTTACTGCCTGTTCATCTGTAACTCACGGATCTAGCGCAGGTGGTGGTTATACCTATGGCACAGGACCTAACAAAACCAAACCTTACCCACAGACTACAAAAGTTAATATCCAAGGCATAGGTGGTGCTAAACCTATCTATGAAAAACAACGTTCTAACGGCTGTAACAAAGACTATACTGTGCTAGGTAAAAACTACATGGTATGGCGTGGTTGTGACTCTTATATTGAGGAAGGTGTAGCCTCTTGGTATGGACCTGGCTTTAACGGTAAAAAAACTTCTAACGGTGAGGTTTATAACCAAAAAGGCTATACAGCAGCCCATAAGAATTTACCTTTACCTTCGTATTTAAAAGTTACAAACCTTACTAACGGTAAAAAAGTTATCGTTAGAGTTAACGACCGTGGTCCTTTTGTAGGAACTCGTATCATTGATTTGTCTGAAGGTTCAGCCCGTGCTATCGGCATGATAGGCGCAGGAACTGCAAAGGTAAGAATTGAACTTATTAACGTAAATTCTAATGGATCCTATGCTAATGCCTACGGCATGCCAAGAGGTTATAATATTAGCCCAAGCAATAACTACTTTAGCAACAATAGTAGCACTAGCAAAACCACCACCAAGATAAAAAACATAGTTAACAACAGTAAAGTAAATACCATTTTCAAGAGTGTTTCAAAGGGTAGCAACTATATTCAATTAGTAGCTTGCAACTCTGATTTATTAGCAGCTGAAATTAAAAAAGAAGCTTCTACAAAAACTAAGTATCCTGTCATTATTGCTAAAGATGGAAATGTTAATCGCGTACTTGTAGGACCACTTAGTGACAGTGCAGCAAGAGGTGCCCTACAAACACTAAAAGCTAAAGGTTATACTGATTGTTTTATTAAAAAGTTCTAAAATATCAAAAGTTAAAAACAAAGATTTAAGGTCATAAAATGTTACTTAAAAATTCACTAAAATCATCTTTAATTGCAGCAGCTTTTTGCACATTAAGTCTAAATGCATATGCTGAGGATATTCCTAATCCTTTTGCTAATGTAAAAGCTAACGCCCAAGCAAATTCAGCTACTGTGCAAGGTAATGCACCAGCTCCTACTGTAGTACCTGCCGCCCCTACTTTTGATGCTCAATCTTGGGTGTTAATGGACTACTACACTGGTAGAGTCATCACAGAGCAAAACCCACACGTTAAAATTTGGCCTGCATCTTTAACTAAGATGATGACCGCCTATGTTATCGGCATGGAGCTTAAAGCAGGTCGTCTTAACATGGATGACAACGTAGTAATTGCTGAAGATGCTTGGTCAAAAAAATACACTGACTCCTCAAAGATGTTTATTGAGGTTGGTAAGACTATTAAAGTAGGTGATTTAGTACGTGGTATTATTATTCAATCAGGCAATGATGCTTGTGTAGCTATGGCTTTACACCTTGCTGGAACTCAAGAAGGCTTTGTATCTGTGATGAACACTTATGCAAAGCAGTTAGGTCTTAAGGATACACATTTTTCAAACGTTCATGGTTTGTTTGATGAAATGAACTATTCTACAGCCTACGATATGGCTTTATTAGGTAGAGCTATTATCCGTGATTTACCTGATGAATACCCTATTTATTCACAAAAGGAATTCACTTTTAACGGTATCAAGCAATACAACAGAAACCGTCTACTATGGGACAAGTCTTTAAATGTAGATGGCATTAAAACAGGTCACTTATCTCAGGTAGGATATAACTTAGTTACTTCAGCAACCAATAGCGAAGGTATGAGACTTATTTCCTCTGTTATCGGTTGTAAGTCTGAAAAAGCACGTGCTGACTACAACAAAGCTTTATTAACCTATGGCTTTAGATACTTCCAAAACTATAATCCGCTTTCAGCTGGCAAAGTATTATTAACTCGTGAAGTTAGAATGGGCGTAGAAAACGAGGTTAAGCTTGCGATAGCTAAAAACATGAACATCCTAATGCCTCGTGGCAGACAAAATGAAATCAAGATTGGTTATAAGCTAAATCGTGGTACCTTTATTGCACCAATCCAAAAAGGTGACAAATTAGGTGTTATCGAGGTAAAGATTGACGATAAGGTTATCGCAACTGAGCCTTTAGTAGCGGTAAATGCCATTGAAGAATGTGGCTTCTTTGGTAGACTATGGGATAAAATTGTACTTTTCTTTAGCTCTGACTCAGAGGAAAGTGAAGCTTAATTTGGAAGAATTACCATGGAAAACCCATACGAGAAACTAAAAAAACTTATTGAATATCCATCTATTGTTGGCTTTAGAATAATTGTAGATGCTGAAGTTTTAAACTCTATTGGCATCATCAAAGATGCCATTGACACCATTGAAAAAGATGGAATGAAAGAAATTACAGATCCACCAAGAAAGAGCTCAAAGGGCAACTATGTATCTTACACAGTTCCTGTAAGGGTAACATCCCCAGAAAACCTTGAAGCTATTTACAAAAAGGTGGGTGCTTTACCTTGCGTAAAACATATTCTCTAAGGAAAAGAGTAATGTCATATCAAGATCAAAATGAAATGAGGTTTAGTTCCGATCTTTCACGTTTTGTAAAGACCGTGTTTTACCTTATTTTATTATTGATAGTTGTTGGTATCCTATTTTTAGTACTAGGTTGCTTTAGGATCTCAAGTTATGCCTTTAAGACCTACGAGAGTATCGATAAGTGCCCTCGTAATCATGTTGGCGTGTTATTTGGTACCTCTCCATTAGATGCTCAAGGTGAACCAAATGAGTACTTCAATTATAGGATAATGGCAGCCTCACAGCTATTTAAAGCTGGTAAGATTGAGTACATCTTAGTCTCAGGCGACAATCAGCATAAATCTTACAATGAGCCTCGTTTTATGCAAAAGGCTTTAGTAAAAGCTGGTGTGCCAAAAGACAGAATCGTATTTGATTTTGCTGGTATTAGAACCTTAGATACCGTAATCAGAGCAAGAAAGGTCTTTTTACAAAATTCTGTTACTTTTATCTCACAGGATTTCCAAAACGAAAGAGCTTTATTTATTGCTGACAATAACGAAATCAAAGCTGTAGGCTTTAATGCTCTAAAACCTAATAATGGCTTTATTAACCGTGTAGCAATTCGAGAGTTCTTTGCTCGCATTATGTGTGTTTTAGATGTGTACGTTTTAAATACCCAACCAAAGTTCTTAGGCGATCCAATCAAGATTGGTAAGGCATCCTTACCGAAGAGTCTTTCTAATAAGCCTGTAAGACTTACCTCCCCTATTAAAAAGCTTTCTGACAATGCTTTGAAATTAAGGGAATATGAGCTTATTAAAAAGTATGAGCCTTTAGCTAAAAAGATTAGTGATAATGCAGCGATTATCAAGTATCGTCAAGAGCAGGAGCAACGTAGACTAGCTCAAGCTAGAGCTGAGAGCGAAGCTTTAGAGAATGCTCAAGATCCTCAAAATAGTATCGATCAGGAAAAACTCTTAGAACAAGAGCAAGCACAAGCTTTAGAAAGTGCCTCTGAAACAGCTCAGGAGAGTTTAAACGCTGGTAGTAGCAACACCTATATCGATCCTAACCAAACTCAGGATAATCCTGAGCCTTAATTTTTGCTTAAGATCTAGCTTTGGCTAGATCTTAAGTAGCTTACCTAAAGCTTTATCATAATTGATAATTGCAAGCTCATTGACAGCGTTTCTCTTGGCTGTATTAGAGTTTACCTTACGGCTAACCTCAATTACGTGGATATCAAAATCCTGATACAAATTACGAATTTCAGGTACATCTGAATTAGAGAGCATAAACTTAATACCACGCTTGTGAAGTTCTTTGCAAAACTCAAAAAGCTGATATTGTGAATCCTCTTTAAAATTCTCCTTTTGAAATTGTGTGAAGTTGGCGGTCTTTGATAT
>JAEWPL010000196.1 GCA_023460615.1 Pseudomonadota bacterium
AGAGGTAGAGACAGAAAATACTTACCAGTTATCAACTGTAAAATGGTAGCCTACTCTAATGAAGCTCTAGAATGGTATATCAATACTGATCACTTCAAAGACGATACTTTACTTGAAAGGCTACAAGAGCATATTGGTCATATTGATATTTTCTCTGAAGACAAATTTGACGATGTACTTGAAAGATTATGCTCATCAAGTTGTACTGTTTATGTAGATCCTGATACAACAAATGCCCATACTCTGCTAAGTTTATACGAAGGCGGAGCTCAAGTAATTGAGGGTATTGGTTTATGTCAGCTACCAAAGGCTACAAAAAATCACATCGAAATTGCAGGTGAATATAAAGCCCACATCAAAGATGGCATTGCGATGTGCCGTTTCTTATCTTGGCTTGATAATCTTACTTTACTTGAAACAGCAGAAAACGATGACGCATTTATGCGCAGAGTTGAAGGAACTACCGAGGCAGATTTAGCAAGTCGCGCTCTAAGTTTTAGAAAAGTAGAAGCTGGTTTTATTGAATCCTCCTTTGCTACCATATCAGCTTTAGGACCTAACGCTGCTATGTGCCACTATAATCACGAAAATGAGAAAGAACCTCGTGCTTTAGGTAAAGATAGTATCTACCTAATTGACAGTGGAGCTCATTTTATTGAAGGTACTACTGATATCACAAGAACTGTACTAGTTGGACCACACATCAGCGATGAGATTAGAAAAATGTACACTTTAGTACTAAAATCTCACATCGCTTTAGCTACAGTTTGTTTCCCTAAAGGAACCTCTGGTTTACAAATTGATGCTATAGCAAGGCATCCACTTTGGGATTGTGGCTTTGACTTTGCTCATGGTACAGGTCACGGTGTAGGTCATGTCTTGTCAGTACATGAAGGACCTCAGTGCATTTCCTCAAAACGCTCAACAATACCTTTAGTTCCTGGTATGGTTATATCTGATGAACCTGGTTTCTACAAAGAAGGAGAATACGGTATTCGTCTTGAAAATCTATTAGTGGTACTACCTTGTACACAACCTGGTATGCAACACATGCTGTGTTTCTCCCCACTAACCTTAGTACCTTTTGACAACCGTTTAATTTTAAAAGAATTACTATCACAAAAAGAAATTGATTGGCTTAACAATTACCATCAAAATGTTAATAATGTGATAACCAATGCAGCAACTTCCTTAACTGAAAGTGAAGTAAGTTGGTTAATAAACGCTACCAAAGCTATTTAGGAGTAGTAAATGTTTTTCCTAAAAAAGAGTCTACCTAGTTCTTTATACTGCCAAACAAGATTACAGCAGTTACCTACAATTCCTGTAGACTCTTCTTCCTATACTATTTTAGAAACACCGCATAGATGTTATTCAAGAATATTGCAGTTAATTGAAAATGCTAAAGAGAGAATTTTAATCACTGCTTTATACCTACAGGATGACGAAATTGGTAGAACTATCCTAAATGCTTTATATAAAGCAAAAGAGAAAAATCCTAAACTCTATGTACGTGTTTATGTAGATTTTCATCGCGCTCAACGTGGTTTAATTGGTAAAGGTCCATCCTTAGGTAACTCAGAGCTTTACTATTCCATGGCTAAAGACTGTGAAAATCCACCTGCAATTTATGGTGTACCAGTTAAAAGAAGAGAGATTTTCGGTGTAATGCACTTAAAAGGCTTTGTCTTTGACGATACAGTTTTATACACAGGTGCAAGCATCAATAATGTTTATATGGATTACAACGGTAGATATCGCTTAGATAGATACCATGAAATTCATTCAAAAGAATTAGCTAACGTAATGTGCGCCTATGTTACCAACGCTTTCCATAAGAATTTTGCAGTTCAAGACTTTTCACAAGGAAAAGTAAAATCAGCAAAAGAAATGCGTGAAGAAATCAAAGAGTTAAGACGCCATCTAACTACTACTCAATATACTTTCAAGAATGAGAAGATCCGTGAATATCAAATTGGATTAACTCCTATTGCAGGTCTTGGCAAGCGCGCAAATCAATTAAATAAAGCGATTTTGTGGTTAATTGGAGCAGCAAGAGAAAAGTTATTTATTTGTACTCCTTATTTCAATCCACCTAAGTTAATTGCTAAAGCCATTGAAGATGCTTTAGCAAAGGGAGTGAACATCACCTTAGTAGTTGGAGATAAAAAGGCTAATGACTTTTTCATTAAACCTAATGAAAACTTCTCCCCTGTAGGCGCTGTACCTTATATTTACGAACAAAACCTAAAAGATTTTATCGAGAAAAATAAAGAATACATCGATAAAGGTACTTTAAAGATTATGCTGTGGGAAGATAAAGATAATACTTACCATGTAAAAGGCATGTACGTAGATAACAACTTAGCATTAATTACTGGTAATAATCTAAATCCTAGAGCTTGGAGTTTGGATTTAGAAAATGGCATTATTGTGTCAGATCCGTACCATCAGCTCACTGAGAAATTTACCCATGAGCAACAATTTTTATTAAGACATACCAAGCAAATTCTAAGTACTGAGGATCTTGATAGCTTTGAATCTTACCCTGAGGAAGTTCAAAAGTTACTCAAGAAAGTTAAGAGACTTAGAGCTTCCATCTTTATTAAACAGCTTCTATAAGTAATTTATGGCTCTAGATAACGATACACTCTACACTAGTACTGATATAGGCACCATTAGTGGTCTAGGGCCAAGCTATACAAAAAGCTTTTACAATAAAGGTTTTTATAACCTCTTTGAGTTGTTACTCGACTTTCCTTTTAAATATCTTGATCAAACCAAACTTACAAAAATCAAAGATATTAAAGCAGATGGAAGTTACTATCTAATCGATGCAACCATTGCAAGCGTTAAGCTCATTCCCTCAAGAAAAAGCATTTTAAAAGTATATCTTTGTGATGATAATGCTTATCTTGAAACTATATTTTTTAATCTTTACCCAAACCAAATTCAGCAATACAAAGTAGGTCGCAGACTCTTAGCTTTTGGTCCTGTAAAGCCTAACGCTTACAACGGATCTTTAGTGCTCTCCCAGCCAACCGTAACTTTTTTAAATCAAGACGATATCGTTGAAACTCAAGAAAGATTAACTCCTGTCTATCATGCGGTAGAAAAAGTACCTCAAGGAATTATCAGAAAAGTTATCAATGGAATAGTCCAAAAACTAAAAAATTTACCTTTAGCTGAGCTTTTACCAAAACAGCACAATCATTTTGCTTTGACTATTAATCAAGCTTTAGACCTAATTCATTACCCATATCCAAATGAAGATCCCAAAAAAGCTTTTATTTTAGAAAAAAGTACTGCTTTTAAAAGATTGTGTTTTGAAGAGTTAGTTGCTTATCAACTAACTTTATTGTCCTTAAAAGATAAAAACGATTTACACAAAAGTAGTGTTATTCCCAAAAGAGAGCTAGAAATTAACGCTTTTATTGAGAATTTGCCTTTTACACCAACTAATGCGCAGAAAAAAGCTTACCAAGAAATCAGCGAAGATCTTGAAAAAGACAAACCAATGTTAAGACTTTTGCATGGTGACGTAGGATCTGGTAAGACTTTAGTTGCACTGCTTGCTTGTCTGCAAACTTATTATGCTAAGCATCAATGCGTGATACTAGCTCCTACAGAATTACTTGCTAGTCAACATTACAATAATTTATCAAACTTATTAAAATCTATTGATTGTAAGATAGCTTTACTTACAGCCTCTGTAAAAGGTAATCAACGCAAGGCAATCTTAGAGGGGATCAAGACAGGTGAGATCCACATTATTGTGGGTACTCACAGCTTATTCCAAACAGATGTAATTTACCATAACTTAGCTTTAGCTATCATTGATGAGCAACATCGCTTTGGTATTGATCAAAGAATTGCCCTACTTAGAAAAGCACCTCAAGGCATTGCTTTACATCAATTAGTAATGACTGCAACGCCTATTCCTAGAACCTTACAGCTTGCTTTATTCTCTGATCTTGATGTATCGACCTTAGATGAATTGCCAAAGGGAAGAAAACCTATCATTACAGCTGTAATGCAAGATGAACAAAAACAAAAAATCATCAGAAGGCTAAAAGAAGTTTGTGAGCAAGGTGCTCAAGCTTACTGGGTTTGCCCTAACATCGATGAAAACGAAGATGAAACTGCTAGCGTAAAAGCAACCTATAAACAGTTAAAGCAAAGTCTTCCAAATTTAAACATTGGGCTGTTACATGGACAGCTGTCTACTAATGAAAAGACTAAAGTAATGAAGGATTTTCTTGAAGGAAAATACCAAATCCTAGTTGCTACAACTATCATTGAGGTTGGTGTAGATGTACCTAATGCTAGCATTATTGTGATTGAAGGTGCTGATAGATTAGGTTTAGCTCAGTTACATCAATTAAGAGGTAGAGTTGGTCGTGGAGCAAAAGAGTCTTATTGTATTTTGGTGTACAAAAAAGATCCTGAAAAAAATAACGAGATAGCCCAAAAAAGACTTAGCATCATGAAAGCTACTAACAATGGATTTACCATTGCTACAGAAGATCTAAAATTAAGAGGACCTGGTGAAGTTTTAGGTCAGATGCAAAAGGGGTTTGGAATTTTTAAAATAGTTGATGTAAATAGAGATTACGAGTTAATCGATGATGCTAGAGCTGCAGCTTTAGATATTATCCACCACGATAAAAACACAGCTGTTGCCCTAATGAAAAGATGGTATCCATCCTTTAAGGTATGAAGTTTATGGCATTAAGAACTAACATTGTCAGCAAGAAAAAGAATTCAGTTCTTAAGAAATTTCTTAAGATTGCAACTGCTTTTGTATTATTTATTGCCATCACCGTAATTGGTGGAATTTTATATTTTAATAATCAGAACATTAAAACCCCACTATTAAAATACTTATCTGAAAAAACTAGCCTTAATATCAATTGCGACAAAATTGAGTTTTCTCCCCTTTATCCTAATGTACTAAAGCTTGGTGGAGTGACTATTGACGGCATTAAGGTTTCAGAAGTCTATGTAGAATACAGCCTTGAAGATTTATTTGATAATAAAGATCTAGATATAAAATACCTCTATTGCAAAGGCATTACCTTCAAAGAGCAAGATTTATCAAACTTAAAACAAGAGCAGATACCTTTTGAAGCTATCAAAATTGGCAAGCTAGATTTAATTGATACTCCACTATGGTTTAATAATTTCAAAGCTCAACATGCTACCTTTAGTGCTCAAAATTTCTTACTAATGGATAATATTAGTTTTGAAAATGGATCGTTGAGCGCTGATACAGCACAATTTGAAAATCTCGAATTAAAAAAATTAAATACTAAAATTGATCTTGGCAAAGAGACATTTTGTGCTAATCAATTTAATGCCCAAGTATTAGGTGGACAAATACAAGCAGATCTAAAGATAGATACTGCTAAACAAGAAATAATTTTTAACTCTTTAACTTTAAACAAAATTATTCTCAAAGATTTAACCCACGATCTACCTAAATACACTATAAGTGCTGGGGTCTCAAATCTCTATGACTGTGTAGTAATTCTGCCCCAAAGCAAGGTTATACTAGGTCAAATCACAGGACAAGTAAAAGATTTGTTCCTTGATACCAACCAAATTAATTACAATTTTGAAGGAAAAATTGATGAAATTTCAATGCCATCACTTCAAATTACTGCAGAGCATAATGAGGTAAACGCTACCTCTTTAATGGATAGTCTGCAACTTTCACTTAAGGGAAAAGTATTTCAAGGTGAGTTTAACTTAAATTCTAACTACACTAAAAACTTAAAAGATTACTACCTAAATATCGATAACTTTACTTTAAAAGATGCTAAATTAGAGCCAACCACACAATTAGTCGATTATCTAACAACTAAAGCTTTTGAGCACAACACTTATATTAAAAGCTTAAACCTTGATAACTGCGAATTTGTATCTAACATAGATGCTTTTCCTATCACTATAAAAGCAGTAAAACTAAATTCTCACAACTACTCATTTGATAAAGAGAGCCATCTACTTGTTGGCAATGAAGCACAAAGCACTCTTAATTTAGATAGCTTGTATATAAAAGATCTCTTTATTAAAAAAGCAACTGTACATTCAAAGTTACAAGACAAAATCTTTAGTGTAAATTCTGATTTAATAGAGTTTTCAAAAGGTAACAACCTAAGCTTTAGCTACACTTATGATGACAAGCTTAAAGAGGCTCACTTTAATGCTAATGCTAAAGACTTTAATTTAGAAAATCTAAACTCTAGCTTTTTCAATCATCTATTCAATGGCAAAGTTGATTTCAATACCGCTTTAGCTTTTTATGCTCAAAACTCAACCCATGAAACCTTTGATAATGTTCCAAGTCCTGAAGAACAAGAGAAAATAGTCACTGAAAGTAATTTACTCATAGAAGATATTCCTTCCTTTGCCAAACCTTGCTATGGCTACAACCTTGTTAATACAAATCAGTTTTACTTAAAATCTGCTACTACAGAAGGCGAGTTAAGCCTAAGCTCTGACAGCTTATTTATTTCAGATCTTGGCTTAGATTTAGTTAACGGTGGACCTAAAAAGGATTATGTACTAAATTTTGAGGATTTCTTATTTGCAATTAAAGGCTCTGATCTTGGACTTTATAACTTAGATCTTAAGGCTACTATTGATGAAAATATAGTTAAAGCAAAACTATCAAGTGATCTTACAAGCTCTCATATCAGTGGTCGAGCAAGTTATGATCTTTTATCAAAAGAACTAAATTCAAGAACAACCTTTGTTTCTTTACCAAAAGATAGTCTCAGTACTCTCAAAATTGAAGGTCCAATAAAAGATCTTAAAGTTATCATCAATGCCATTACTCGTGGTGAAATGCGTAGTGGCATCAACACAGATCATTTACAAGGAAATAAAGAAGAAGAGACTAGTTTAGAAGAGTCAAAAGCAACTCCACCTGCTCCAAAAGAAACAACTGTAGAGCAGGAAGATCTTAAAGCAGAATAAATTAATTCTTTTGAGATACCGTTATCTTAATGGAAGGTTTCTTCTTAGTTTGAATTAAATCATCTGATCCTAGTGTTGAGCCTGTTACATTAGCTAGATATACCATGAAACTTGGAACTTCATCTGAAAGCCCTGACCTTACTACACCTAAGGTTGCAGTAAACTCAGCACCTAACAATACAATCCACCAGGAAATATAAATCCAAATAAATAAGACAGGAATTACCGCTATAGCACCGTAAATAGCTTCGTAATTAGAGAAGTTTAGAATAAATACAGAAAATACTTTCTTTGAAACTTCAAAAACTACTGTAACGAACAAAGCACCAAATAAGGCATCTTGAAACTTTACTCTTACTCTTGGAACGATAATATATAAAGCAGTAAGCAAGCCACACTCAATTAGAATTGGGAAGATAAAGTAAGCTAGCATTAGAGGGACACCTAAAGTTTCTTTTGAGGAAATAGCAAACGACATTACTTTAGTGAAGATCCAAATAATAATACCTAAAGCTACAGGACCTAAAGTAAGTAGAGTCCAATAGATAGCTAACATGGTACCAAGCTTTCTTCTACCACCACGCCAAATTCTATTTAAACATTGATCAATTGAGCGAACTAAGAGTAAAGAAATAGCAAAGAATACTACGGTACTTGTTACTGTTAATTTTCCAGAATGCTCTACAAAGGTACCTACGTAATTACCTAAAGTCTCGGCAAATACAGGCATAAAATTCTCTTTAGTAAAGACTTTTAAGCTTTCTCTAACATCTTCAAAGGAAGGGAAAACCGCAAAGATATAAAAGCAAACACTAATAGCAGGAATTAGCGCTAAGATTGAAGTAAAGGATAAAGCTGAAGCTTCTAAGCCTATAGAATCCCTTTTTACTCTGTTAAAAAAGTATAGATATAATTCCTTCACGTTACCATCCTAAGCTAATTTATAATTTATTTTTTTCTATTTCTTGCTCATTATACTGAAAACAACTCACAAGATTTTAGTGTTTTAGTTAAAATTTGATGTCAGTTTCTTGATTTATCAGAATAAATCTACCTTAAATCGAACAATTTCGTCTTTTTTTTCTATAAAATGCTAGATAGCTCAAAATTTACGCTAAAATATCGCAAAATTTCTTTTTCATTTTTTTAATTTCTCTTTCTTAAAAAGAGATCATATCTAGATAGGTTATCGAAAAATGGATGTTCAAAAAATCCGTAACATTGCAATCATTGCTCACGTTGACCACGGTAAAACAACCCTAGTTGACAAGTTATTGCGTCAATCAGGTACCCTTGACCGTGCTGAACTAGGTCAAGAGCGCGTAATGGATTCTAACGATATCGAAAAAGAGCGTGGAATTACAATTCTTTCAAAGAATACTGCTATTAACTGGAATGACTACAGAATTAACATTGTTGATACTCCAGGTCACGCTGACTTCGGTGGTGAAGTAGAACGTGTTATGTCCATGGTAGATTCAGTACTACTTCTAGTAGATGCTGTTGATGGTCCTATGCCACAAACTAGATTCGTGACTCAAAAAGCATTCGCTGCTGGTTTAAAGCCTATAGTGGTTATCAACAAGTGTGATAGAGAAGGAGCTCGTCCTGATTGGGTAATCGATCAAGTTTTCGACTTATTTGATAACCTAGGTGCTACTGATGAGCAGTTAGACTTCCCTGTTGTATATGCTTCTGCATTCCAAGGTTGGGCATCTTTAGATCCTGATTCTCATGGTGATACCATGGAACCTTTATTCCAAACTATCGTGGATAAAGTAAGCCCTCCAGAGGCTGATCTTGATGGTCCATTCCAGATGCAAATTTCATCCCTAGACTTTACCTCCTACGTTGGTGTTATCGGCGTTGGTCGTGTAAAGCGCGGTATTGCAAAGGCTAACCAAGTAGTTACCATCGTAGATAGAGATGGAAATACACGTACCGGTAAGATTGGTCAAGTTTTAGGTTACTTAGGATTAAGAAGATCTCAAGTAGATTGCGCTGAAGCTGGTGACATTATCGCTGTAACAGGTTTGGGCGAGTTAAAGATCTCAGATACTATTTGCGATCCTTCAAAGGTTGAAGCATTACCAGCTTTATCTGTTGATGAACCTACTGTATCTATGAACTTCTGCGTAAATACCTCTCCATTTGCTGGTCGTGAAGGTAAATTCATTACCTCAAGAAACATTGAGGAAAGACTAAGAGAAGAGTTAGTTCACAACGTAGCTTTACGTGTAGAAACTACAGAAGATACCGACAGATTTAAGGTTTCAGGTCGTGGTGAGTTACACCTATCAGTACT
>JAEWPL010000197.1 GCA_023460615.1 Pseudomonadota bacterium
ATTATACTTGGCTACACTATCATCATTGCACATATTATATAAAATATTAATATCCGATCTTTCTATAAGTCTTAAATAAATTCTTCTTCCTTTTATCAATTAATGCTCCAAAAAAATTACTATATTATATTAATATTCTTTTAAATTAATCAAAATGAAGAATTTTTTTATAATCACAACAAAAACAATAATCATATAATACAAATACCAATTCTATTTTATAGACTTGGCATTTTTTATTTTCTTATATACAAAAAAACATCTAACTTTCGTTAGATGTTTGGCGGAGGATCCGGGATTTGAACCCGGGCGCCAGTTGCCCGACCTACGCCCTTAGCAGGGGCGCCTCTTCAGCCACTTGAGTAATCCTCCATGTGTCCTACATATATAAAATTTATATGGCGGAGAGATAGGGATTCGAACCCTAGGTACCCGTGAAGGTACGCCGGTTTTCAAGACCGGTGCCTTAAACCAACTCGACCATCTCTCCGTGACTTACAAACCTAGTATATCAACCTTTCAAGGTCTTGTCAACATATTTTTTTATTTTTTTTTCTTTATTCCTCATCTTTTTATTATATAATTAGTTTACGACATCATATAATAAGGAGGTTAATTATGACACTTTACGTTTCAGACCTAGATGGAACCTTACTTAACAGCTCAGCTCAAATTAGTAATAGAAGTGCAGAACTATTGAATGAGGCCATAAAAAACAATACTAATTTTACTATAGCCACAGCACGTACCCCTGCTACTATAGTGCCTATATTAGAAAATATTAATATCCAAATGCCTGTTATTGCAATGAATGGCTGTAGTATTTATGATCTAAAATCAAATAAATATTTACATACCATATCAATAGATAACAACATAGTTCCAAAACTACAGCAAATTATATCTGAGGAAGACTTAAATCCATTTATCTATACTCTAAAAGATAATCATTTAACTGTTTATCATAATGAACTTACTCTTCCTCATCAAATTAAATTTTATGAAGAACGAAAAGAAAGTCCTTTAAAAACTTTTATAAAAGAACCATTACCTAAAAACTCAGAAGTTTTATACTTTACAATGATGGATTCAAAAGAAAAAGTCTCAAAACTGTATTCTAGACTAATAGATATAGATGAAATTTCTATGGTAATGTATTCAGATACATACACTAAAGGAATATATAATTTAGAAATTTATAATCATAATGCATCAAAATCAAATGCTATTAACTATTTAAAAAATCATCTACACTTCGACGAATTGATTACATTTGGAGACAACCTAAACGATATTCCAATGTTTAAGATATCTAACGAATGTTATGCTGTAGAAAATGCTGCTAATGAACTAAAAGAACTGGCTACTGATATAATCGGACCAAACACATCTGATTCCGTAGCAAAGTTTATATTTGACCATTCAAATAAATAAACATAAGAACAAAGTGGCTGACGCCACGCTTTTTAGCGCAGGAAGTCACTTTGTCAGCCATGCAAAAGGTTCTAAAAGCAAAATAATTTCCTATTAGAATACAATTTAATTACAAATATAATTTCCTATCGAATAAAAAAACCTCAACATAAATGTTGAGGTTTTTAACTGGCGGAGAGATAGGGATTCGAACCCTAGGTACCCGTGAAGGTACGCCGGTTTTCAAGACCGGTGCCTTAAACCAACTCGACCATCTCTCCGTAACTTACTTAGCCATTATAACAACAATTTATATAACATGTCAACATATTTTTTTATATTTTTTTACGTATTAAACACCTTATATATCAATAAGCTAGTAATACTGCGTGTTTACTCTCAATTCTTTTTAATTTACTATATGTAAAAATAAATAAGGAGAGCTTTTGCCCTCCTATTTACCTATCTAATTAAGCAATAACTCCATGCTTTTCATATCTAGTTACTTCTTTAATTTTGTTGTCGTCTTCTACAAATACAACCTTTGGCTTTAACTCCTTAGCTTCATTGCTATCAACCTGACAATAAGCCATTATAATTACCTTATCTCCTACTTCTGAACATCTAGCAGCAGCACCATTTAAACATATCATTCCTGATCCTCTTTCTCCTGCAATTGTATATGTTTCAAATCTTGCTCCATTATTAACGTCAACAATGTGAACTTTCTCATACTCTAAAATTCCTGCTGCATCTAATAAATCTTCATCAATTGTTGTACTTCCTACATAGTTTAATTCAGCTTGTACTACAGTTGCTCTATGGATTTTTCCTTTTAACATAGTTAAGTTCATATTCTTTTTCCTCCAGCCTATACTTCATATATAAAATTATCAATTAATCTAGTTTTACCTATACGTACTGCTATAGCTACTAATACAGTACCATCTATAACATCAACATCCTTCATAGAAAGATTATCAACTACTTGTACATATTCAACATCTGCTAACTTTTCAGTCTCTAAGTTAGTCTTTATGATGTTTATAACCTTAGCACTATTTCTTTCTCCAGCCTCTACTGCTTCCTTACCAAGCTTTAGCGACTTACTTAATATTAAAGCTGCTTGTCTTTCTTCTGCACTCAAATAAGTATTTCTTGAGCTCTTAGCTAGTCCATCCTCTTCTCTGATTATCGGACATCCAACAACCTCAATATCAATATTTAAATCTCTAACCATTCTCTTAATAACAGCTAATTGTTGAGCATCTTTTTCTCCAAAATAAGCTCTATCAGGAGTAACTATATTAAATAACTTATTAACTACAGTACAAACTCCACCAAAGTGAACAGGTCTGCTCTTACCACATAAATTTTCAGTTAAACCAGTCATATTAACTGATGTACAGAAATCATCAAAATACATTTCTTCCTTTTCAGGATGGAATATTATGCTTGCCCCAGACTTTTCACATAATTCACTATCTCTTTCTAAATCCCTTGGATATCTTTCTAAATCTTCAGTAGGTCCAAACTGTATTGGATTTACAAATACACTTACAACAACTCTATCATTTTCCTTAACTGCTCTATCAATTAAGCTTTTATGTCCTTCGTGTAAATAACCCATAGTAGGTACTAATCCAACGCTTAGACCTTCTCTTTTCCATTCCTTAACTTGACTTCTTAATTCTTTTATACTTCCTGTAATCTTCATTTTAAATCGCCCCACTAATATAATTTTTCTATTACTTCATCACTTATCTTAAAAGAATGCTTTTCTTCTGGGAAAACACCATCTTTAACTTCTTGACTATACTTAGCAAAAGCCTCTTTCATATAATCTCCTACATTTCCATATCTCTTTACAAACTTAGGAGTAAAATCTGAGAACATACCTAACATATCTTGATAAACAAGAACTTGTCCATCACATCCTGCACCTGCACCAATTCCTATAGTAGGAATACTTATCTTAGATGATATAAGTGCTGCAAGTTTAGCAGGTACACATTCTAAAACAACAGCAAATGCACCAGCTTCTTCAACAGCCTTTGCATCTTCTATAAGCTTTTTAGCTGCCTCTTCATCCTTTCCTTGAACCTTAAATCCTCCAAACGCATTTACGGATTGAGGAGTAAGTCCAATATGCCCCATAACAGGTATAGAAGCATCAACTATAGCCTTGATATGCTCTTTAAATTCTACTCCGCCTTCTAACTTAACAGCTTGAGCTCTTCCTTCCTTCATAAGTCTTCCCGCATTTACAACAGCATCATATACAGAAGTTTGATAAGACATAAATGGCATATCTGTAACAACTAAAGCATTCTTAGCTCCTTTAGCAACTGCCTTTGAATGATGAATCATATCTTCCATAGTTACTGATAAAGTATCTTCATACCCTAAACATACCATTCCTAAAGAATCTCCAACTAAAATTGCATTGATTCCTGCTTCATCAACAAGCTTAGCAGTAGAATAATCGTATGCTGTTAACATAGACATCTTTTCCTTATTTTTAGCTTCCTTAAAAGTAATACTTGTATTTTTCATTTACTATTCTCCCATCATTACCTTAATTGATTTATAATCCCTATCCTCATTTTTCTTTTCCGCTATCTTTATAAGCTTTTTTGATAACATTTTATATAAACATTTATCCTCTTCATCAAGACACTCTAAATGCTTACTTAAAGTAATTTCATCAGCTCTCTCAACTGCACCAGTTAAGCTTTTAATAGATCCTTTTGAAAATATACTATTGATATTATTAATAACTAATGGGTATAAAGCTTTTCTAGCCTCATCATCATTAAAACCACATCTCATTAATTGATTTATACCTTCATCAATTAACGCTAAAACATGATTACAAACAATAGCTGATGATAAATGATATCTTGCCTTATCCTTATCAGAAATAACCTTAAAATCATTTCCAAGCTTTTTAATTAAACTTACTATTTTATCAATCTTTATTTCCGATCCTTCAATTGTTATAAATGCTTCTTTTAAAAATTCATGAGATTTATATTTATCGCTGAATGCGAATAATGGATGAATTGAATAACCATATGCATTATAGTTTTCAATATTAGAAAAAACCTTAGAAGATAATGATCCACTACAGTGGCATAGAATTTTATTTTTAATAGCTGATTTATCTATCATTCCCCATACACTACTAATAATAGAATCTGGAGTAGTAATAAAAATAATATCACTCTCTTTTATCAAATCATTTAAATTCACATAAAACTTAGACTTAGTAAACTTTGCTGCTTCCTTAGATGACTCTAAATTCTGGCTATAATACCCACTAACTTTTATGTCATTATTACAAAAATACTTTCCTAATGAAAATCCTACTTTTCCCGCTCCTACAAAACCTATATTCATGTTATCACCTCCACACCCCAGAGTATGATACATACTAGTCCCATCCTATTAAAGATATGAGCTATAAAAAAACAAATTCACTATCTGGTATGGTTTCTTTTAAATACCATCCACTAATGAATTTATCATATTTTACATATTTATTCAACCTAATAACAAAAAAAAGAGAGCAGTGCTCTCTTTTAATTACTTTATAACATCTGCTCTAAAGAATGGTTTTAATGCTTCAGGAACTTTAACAGTACCATCTGCTTGTTGATAGTTTTCTAATACTGCCGCTACAGTTCTTCCTATAGCTACACCAGAACCATTTATTGTATGAACAAATTGTGGTTTAGCTTTTGGATTTTCTCTATATTTTATATTTGCTCTTCTAGCTTGGAAATCTTCAAAGTTTGAACA
>JAEWPL010000198.1 GCA_023460615.1 Pseudomonadota bacterium
CATTCCTTCAGCTCGCTCGCACCACGTCCGGAGAAGGTGCGGAAGCCGTAGAGCCCCCGTAACTCGGCAAGATGCTCGTGCCGTGTTTCCTCGCGGGCAGCATAGTCTACGAGATCGTCGGCACCCAGGCCAAGCTGCGCTCCGATAAATTCGATGACCTCTGCAGGGATCAGTTCGCCTGGAGCCAGCACCCGGCCGGGATAGCGCAGGACACACAATTGCAGGGCGAAGCCGAACCTGTTGTGAGCGCGCCGACGCAGCCTGATATGCCCAAGGTCTTCATCACTCAGCGTATAGTGCTTGAGCAAATCCGTCTGTGAAGTCGGCAAGCGCAACAGCGCGTCTTTCTGCCGATCGGTTAGAGTGACGCGACGCGGCATACATGTTCCTTTTTCAAAATCTGATAGCGTTCAAGACGCTTTGTTTATGAAGCTGGTTGAGATACATTTCCAGAGGTCAATGCAATCGTGGCCGAAGCGCCGCCTCAAACCAACGTTTGTGATACATGCTGATCGGATATGCCCGCGTCTCCAAAGCCGATGGCTCGCAGTCTCTCGACCTGCAGCACGACGCCTTGCGCGCCGCAGGTGTCGAACGGGACAATATCTATGATGATCTTGCTTCCGGCGGTCGTGATGATCGCCCTGGCTTGACTGCCTGCCTCAAGTCATTGCGTGACGGCGATGTGCTGGTGGTCTGGAAGCTCGATCGCCTCGGACGATCGCTTGCCCATCTGGTCAACACGGTGAAGGAGCTGTCAGACCGCAAGATCGGCCTGCGGGTTCTGACTGGAAAGGGCGCTCAGATCGACACCACGACTGCGTCCGGTCGCATGGTGTTCGGAATCTTCGCCACCTTGGCCGAGTTCGAGCGGGATCTGATCCGAGAGCGCACCATGGCGGGTCTCGCCTCCGCGAGAGCGCGCGGTCGCAAGGGCGGACGAAAATTCGCGCTCACCAAAGCTCAGGTGCGTCTCGCGCAAGCCGCCATGGCCCAGCGCGATACTTCAGTTTCCGATCTCTGCAAGGAACTCGGCATCGAGCGCGTCACTCTCTACCGATATGTCGGTCCCAAAGGCGAGCTCAGAGACCATGGAAAGCATGTTCTCGGACTTACGTAGCAACTCGTTTCTTTTCGCAGGTTGAGCCACCTCCGCGCTTCATCAGAAAACTGAAGGAACCTCCATTGAATCGAACTAATATTTTTTTTGGTGAATCGCATTCTGACTGGTTGCCTGTCAGAGGCGGAGAATCTGGTGATTTTGTTTTTCGACGTGGTGACGGGCATGCCTTCGCGAAAATCGCACCTGCTTCCCGCCGCGGTGAGCTCGCTGGAGAGCGTGACCGCCTCATTTGGCTCAAAGGTCGAGGTGTGGCTTGCCCCGAGGTCATCAACTGGCAGGAGGAACAGGAGGGTGCATGCTTGGTGATAACGGCAATTCCGGGAGTACCGGCGGCTGATCTGTCTGGAGCGGATTTGCTCAAAGCGTGGCCGTCAATGGGGCAGCAACTTGGCGCTGTTCACAGCCTATCGGTTGATCAATGTCCGTTTGAGCGCAGGCTGTCGCGAATGTTCGGACGCGCCGTTGATGTGGTGTCCCGCAATGCCGTCAATCCCGACTTCTTACCGGACGAGGACAAGAGTACGCCGCAGCTCGATCTTTTGGCTCGTGTCGAACGAGAGCTACCGGTGCGGCTCGACCAAGAGCGCACCGATATGGTTGTTTGCCATGGTGATCCCTGCATGCCGAACTTCATGGTGGACCCTAAAACTCTTCAATGCACGGGTCTGATCGACCTTGGGCGGCTCGGAACAGCAGATCGCTATGCCGATTTGGCACTCATGATTGCTAACGCCGAAGAGAACTGGGCAGCGCCAGATGAAGCAGAGCGCGCCTTCGCTGTCCTATTCAATGTATTGGGGATCGAAGCCCCCGACCGCGAACGCCTTGCCTTCTATCTGCGATTGGACCCTCTGACTTGGGGTTGATGTTCATGCCGCCTGTTTTTCCTGCTCATTGGCACGTTTCGCAACCTGTTCTCATTGCGGACACCTTTTCCAGCCTCGTTTGGAAAGTTTCATTGCCAGACGGGACTCCTGCAATCGTCAAGGGATTGAAACCTATAGAAGACATTGCTGATGAACTGCGCGGGGCCGACTATCTGGTATGGCGCAATGGGAGGGGAGCAGTCCGGTTGCTCGGTCGTGAGAACAATCTGATGTTGCTCGAATATGCCGGGGAGCGAATGCTCTCTCACATCGTTGCCGAGCACGGCGACTACCAGGCGACCGAAATTGCAGCGGAACTAATGGCGAAGCTGTATGCCGCATCTGAGGAACCCCTGCCTTCTGCCCTTCTCCCGATCCGGGATCGCTTTGCAGCTTTGTTTCAGCGGGCGCGCGATGATCAAAACGCAGGTTGTCAAACTGACTACGTCCACGCGGCGATTATAGCCGATCAAATGATGAGCAATGCCTCGGAACTGCGTGGGCTACATGGCGATCTGCATCATGAAAACATCATGTTCTCCAGTCGCGGCTGGCTGGTGATAGATCCCGTCGGTCTGGTCGGTGAAGTGGGCTTTGGCGCCGCCAATATGTTCTACGATCCGGCTGACAGAGACGACCTTTGTCTCGATCCTAGACGCATTGCACAGATGGCGGACGCATTCTCTCGTGCGCTGGACGTCGATCCGCGTCGCCTGCTCGACCAGGCGTACGCTTATGGGTGCCTTTCCGCAGCTTGGAACGCGGATGGAGAAGAGGAGCAACGCGATCTAGCTATCGCGGCCGCGATCAAGCAGGTGCGACAGACGTCATACTAGATATCAAGCGACTTCTCCTATCCCCTGGGAACACATCAATCTTACCGGAGAATATCGTTGGCCAAAGCCTTAGCGTAGGATTTCGCCCTCTCCCGCAAACGACCCCATGTGGGCGGTAAAATCAGCTATGTCCGTATTCCCTCACCTGAAGACTTCTGGTGATGAAAATGGCATCCCCACCCGGAAACTGGAAAACCCGCTATAAAGCCAGTGATCTTGCAGACCATCAAAGATTAGAAATGACCTGCAAGAAATGTAACCGCCTTGTTTATATCAATAAGGCAATGATCAGCTCAATTCGAGGACACGAGCAATTATATTTGGACGAAGTTGAACGACGCGCACGCTGCAAAGCTCAAAATTGCCGTGGCACCATGCGCATGGCAATGGTGCGTCTTGATGAACTCAGCGGTTTTATTGGCGGGATTGCTTGATCTCCCGCCAAGATTTTAAGATCGCAATAAACTGGCTGACTGGCGCAATAATGGTATAGCAATAAGATAAAGGCTTGCTGCGACGAGCCAAACCCAACCATCCCACTGCCCCGCGGTTAAGCCATAAAGCGTCGTAAATCCGACCGGCCCGATAATCGAGGTTATATTCGTCAACCCCGTTAAAGTTCCCTGTAAAGCACCTTGTTTTTCATCGCAAACAAGACCTGAAATAATGGCCTGCAAAGCAGGCA
>JAEWPL010000199.1 GCA_023460615.1 Pseudomonadota bacterium
GGTGTAATTCCTCAAGTACCACTTTCTAAAATGACCGATAAAGATTATGACTATGTCATGAATATCAATGTTAAAGGTACTTTCCATGCAGTTTGGGCTGTAATGGAGCAGATGAAGATGCAACGCTATGGCAGAATTATTCTGACTTCATCTATTACAGGTCCAATCACTGGATATCCAGGTTGGGCTCATTATGGCGCAAGTAAAGCTGCTCAGTTAGGTTTTATGCATACAGCTGCTATGGAGCTTGCACCATATGGCATTACTGTTAACGCAGAATCTCCTGGTAATGTGCTTACTGAAGGGCTTGAATCTTTAGGTATGGAGTATGTTAACTCTATGTGTAAAGCTGTTCCTGTCGGTAAATTAGGCACTGGCTTTGAAATTGCTAGTGGAGCTTTATTTTTAGCAGCTAAAGAATCTTGGTATATCAATGGCCATAATTTAGTCATTGATGGTGGTCAGGTTTTACCTGAGTGTGCTGGCGCTTTAGAGCTAATGCGCAAAGATTTTGAGCAGGAAAATGCTTAGTCAAATGTCTGTATTTCTGCCATACAACTTGTAATAGCGGTGCTGTTGTATGGCAAAAGCCTAATCCTTCCTAAAAAAGTAGAACATCAAGATACAAGCAATAAAGGCTGTTACAGATCCAAAATAGAAAGGTACTTGATTATTTACATGATCGTATAAATATCCACCTATGACACTTGCTGGCAACAAAGTTAAACCTAAAGTTGCATGATACAAACCATAGCCAGTACCTTTAGTTTCAGGTGTGGTGATGTCAGAGATTAAAGACTTTTGAGAAACATCAGCTAAAGCACTGTAAATACCATACATGATAAACAATGGTATAAAAGCTAAAAAGTTGTCGTAATGACCAAAGCCTAGGTAACTTAAAGAATAAATCAAAAAGCCTAAGGCCATAAGTTTAGGTCTGCCAATTTTGTCGGACAATTTGCCAACTGGCATTGCGCACAACACAGAGGTAGTACTAAAAAGCATAAAGATAAAAGGCACAAAGATAGGATCAATATCGGTAGTTGCAGCCTTTAAAAGTAAGAGCGCATCCGAGGAATTTCCAAGGGAAAAAATAAAGATCACCAACAGAAATTGAAAGTACTATTTTGGCAATTGCTTAAATTGAGAACACTTAAATTTTGCGTCTTGTTGCTGATGCTCTCTTTTAAGGTGTACCTCTCTTACAAAGAACACTACACAAGCTACACCACAAACTGCAGGTATCACTGCTAATAAAAATACTAAGTGGTAGTTTCCTGGCATTAGATAAAGAATAAGACAAGCAAGTAGTGGACCTAACACTGCACCACTGTCATCCATAGCCTTTTGGAAACCAAAACTTTTACCAGCTACTTTTCTTTTGATGGAATTGCTAATTAAGCTATCACGTGGTGCTGAGCGTATACCTTTACCAACACGCTCTGTAAAGCGAATTAGCAGTACATGAATAGGTAAAGTTGCAAGGGCATATAAAGGTAAGACTAAGGAAGCAAGACCATAACCTATGATCATAAAAGGTTTACTTTTACCAATACGATCACTGATATAGCCTGAGATGGCTTTAAGAATAGCAGCTGTACTTTCAGCAATACCTTCAATTAAAGCAATAGCTGTAGCACTTGCTCCTATTGAGAGTAAAAACATAGGCATTACAGCGTAAATCATTTTGGTGGCAGTATCAGTAAAGAAACTAGTAAATCCTGCTCCAATTACGTTTCTTGCAAGCCCAAGTCTTTTCTTTTGAAAACTAGTTTTAGTCTTTTCTTGTTTAGCTTTGTTTTTTTTCTTCATGCAAAATCCTTAGTCTATATTATGAGTATAGGCAAGGCTTTGCTAATTAGAAGACTTACATGCAAGAATTTTGTGGATAAATGTAAAAGTATTAGGTATGTCAAAAATGCGCCAAATCTTTGATTTAGCGCACTTTCATTTCTAAAGGTGAATTTCTGTTAAGGATTTTTTGATAGCTTCAATAAAGAAGTCTGCATCTTTTTTGTAGAAACGTAGTGGTGGACGGATCTTTAGAATATTTCCATATGGACCTGCAGCACCAATTAGTACGTTGTTGTAGCGAAGTCTATTGATTAAAAGAGTAGCTCCTTCAGGATCTATTTCTTTAGTTTCAGGATCTTTTACAAGCTCTAATCCTGTAAATAAACCTGTACCTCTTACGTCACCTATGCAAGGATGATCTTTTTGAAGAACTCTTAGTCCATCTCTTAAGTAATCACCAACTTCTTTTGCATTCTCAATTAAATTGTCTTCCTTTAGTACTTCTAAAACTGCAGTACCAGCAGCGCAAGCTCCTGGGGTGCCACCAAAGGTATTAAAGTAACCAGTTTGCTTTAATGCATCAATAATTTCATTGCGAGTAACCATTGCTGACATTGGATAACCATTACCAATAGGTTTACCCATAGTTACAATATCAGGTATTACTCCGTGTCTTTGGAATCCCCACATTTTTCCTGTTCTTCCAAATCCAGGTTGAACTTCATCGGCAATATAAACACCACCATGCTTATGTACTACATCAACAGCTTTTTTGATAAAACCTTCAGGATCTGAGAATACACCGTCTGAGGAAAAGATATCATCAATTAGTAAGGCTGCAAATTTAATACCTGAAGCTTCAAGCTCTTCAATTGCTTTTTCAACATCACTGGCAAATTTATCAGCTAGTTGTTCTTTTGGTATACGGTAAGTATCTGGAGCTGGAACTGTTTTTACAAAGTCGCAAGTAATTTTACCGTTAGTACTTGATGGAGATACAAAGGTGGTTAAATAAGAATTACCATGGTAGGCACCTGAGGTTACAATAACTCCTTTACCACCTGTGTAGTAGAATGCGGAGCGTAAAGCTAAGTCGTTACTTTCAGATCCTGTACAAGTCATTGCAATTTTATCTAATGGCTTTGGAAAAGTTGCTAATAGTTTTTCTGCATAATCGTCAACAACTTTATTTAAGTAACGAGTATGCGTATTAACAATTGCTAATTGTTTGCCTACATACTCAGCTACACGAGGATGACCATGTCCAATACAAGCAACGTTGTTATAACAGTCTAGATATTTGGTGCCTTTAGCATCAATTAAATAACATCCTTCGCCTTTGACTACTTCAATTGGTTCTTGGAAAAATAAGACTGATGCAGAGCCAAAAACATCTAAACGTCTTTTAGTTTCTGGTTTTACATCTTCTGGCAGACTATCAAAATTTGCTTGATCAAAAGCATTCATAGATAAAATTGATTTAATAGCCATAACAAGCTCCTAAATTAAACTTTTGTTGTTCTTTGTGTTTAAAGTACCACATAAATGTTGTAAGTACAACGTAAACTATCGGTAAAATAGTTTAAAGTGCAACATTTGCTAAAAATAAGGCAATTTGTTGAATGAAGGTGCATGAGTGTGTCAAAACAAGGCAACAATAAAAGAAGAGAAATATCACTATCAGCTCAAGGCTAGTTCTTGTAAACACACTTTCTAAAATAAAGGATAGAAGGTAGTTTAAAGGAAATTTATGCAAGATCTTCTTTTGGAAGACTTTCTTTTCTTCTGCAAAATATAGTGGCGATAACTATACCAACTTCATAAAGAATAATGATTGGTAAAGCTAATAATAATTGTGATGCAATATCTGGTGGGGTTAACACAGCTGCAATAGCAAAGGCTACAACAATTAAATAGCGTCTAAACTTTTTCAACTTTTCAAGTGAGACTACATTCATGGATGCTAATAAAGTAACAGCAACTGGTACTTCAAAAGTTGCGCCAAAAGCTATAAACATATGTAACACAAAGCTTAAATATGAATCGATGTCTGGAGCAAAGTTAATTGCATCAGGGCTAAATGAGGCAATAAAGGTGAAAAGAAAACCAAAGACTACAAAATAGCAATAAGCAACTCCTGATGCAAACATCAAAAGAGAGCTTATAACAAGTGGAATCACAAATTTCTTCTCTTTCTTAAATAAGGCAGGAGATAAAAACATCCAAATTTGATAAACAGTAAAAGGAAGAGATAGGCAAAAAGCACAAAATAGTAATATTTTAAGTGGTCCAAGCACGGGCGCTATTACGCTTACAGAAAGTAATTGAGCCCCTTGAGGTAAAGATTGCATCAGTGGTTTTGAGAAATACTCAAAGAGAGTATTTGTAAAAGGAGAAAGAGCAATAGTGCAACATATTAAGCCTAATAATATCAGTACGATACGTTTTCTTAACTCTAAAAAATGAGCTGTTAGACTCATGCTTTGTAAGGATTCTGTATTATTAGTCATAGCACACTCACTTAGTAGCAATTTGTTGCTTTAATGCTTCTATTTCTGCTTCTAAAGATGAAATTCTACGTTCTAAATCACTGTCTTTATCTGAATTTTCATTACTTTGGGTAGATGTGATCTTTGAAAACTCATTTACATCGACTGTCCATAATCTTTGTTTTGGATCAGTCTTGGTTATAGGTTTTGGAGATGAGACTTTTAGTGCACTTGAAAAGTCATTTGCTTTAAGGCTAGATTTCACCTGATCTAACTCATCTAACCCCATTTGAGTTTTTACAGAGTTTAAATAAGCTCTAGCTTTAGAGAAAACTCCACCTATTGCAAATGCCATTTTAAAGGTACGCTGTGGTCCGAGTACGACAAGCGAGAGTACCACGATGATAATAAGCTCATCAAAACCTATAAAGCTCATGATTACTTCTTTTCAGTTGCACTGTCAGCCATTTGTTTATCAATTGAAGAAACTTCGTCTGAAGCTTCCTTCATACCTTCTTTAAAACCTTTGATTGCACCACCAAGATCTTTACCTACATTCTTAAGTTTTGAAGTTCCAAAAACTAAAGCAACAACAACTAATAGAATTAACCAGTGCCAAATTGACATCGCGCCCATAGTAAATCTCCTATGAAATTCATTGTACTTAACAAAAGGTTAAGTTTAGTATCACTTTGTATTGAGAAAGTTGCAACAAAACATGTGGGTTTTAACACATAATAATCAATTACAGTGCAAGTCTTTATTAAAAGGTGCAACTTTGCACCTTTTAATAACATGAAGAAGTTTTCATAAAGGCTCATTCTAAAAAAATATGATGCTGAATTAATGTATATTTTTGTGTGAAATTAACTTGAAGAAATGTCATTATTGGTAAAAAAAGATCTTGAAGAACTGCAAAAATGGCTTATTTATGA
Source organism: Pseudomonadota bacterium (assembly GCA_023460615.1). Classification (GTDB taxonomy): domain Bacteria; phylum Pseudomonadota; class Gammaproteobacteria; order Enterobacterales; family Succinivibrionaceae; genus Succinivibrio. The sequence continues at coordinate 5,219 of JAEWPL010000199.1, forward strand.
TTGATATAAAACTAATAGTTTTCTATACTAAAAACAGTAGAACATCGTTGAATGGAAGGTACTATGATCTTCAAAAGAAAAGCTTATGCGCAGTTGTTAACTTGGAAACAGCAATATGCAAATGACTATGCTTTGTTAATTGAAGGCGCTAGGCGTGTAGGCAAAACAACGTTAGCAGTTAACTTTGCTAAAAATGAGTATGAAAGCTTTTTACTAATCGACTTTTCTAATACTACAAAAGAGGTGTTAGCCTGTTTTGATGATCTTACCAATCTTGATTTGTTTTACTTAAAATTAAGTGCTGTCACAAATTCTAATATAGAGCCTTACAAATCAGTTATTATTTTTGATGAAATTCAGCTATTTCCAAAGGCAAGACAAGCTATTAAGCATTTAATTGCTGATGGACGATATCACTTTATTGAGACAGGATCTTTAATTTCAATTCGTCAAAATCTTAAAGATATATTGATCCCGTCAGAGGAAATGAAGCTACAGCTGTATCCATTAGACTATGAGGAGTTTTTACAAGCTGTTGAGCCAAACAAAATAGCAATATTAGACAAAATCTATCAGCAAAAGGTTGCTATAGGACAAGATCTAAATCGTAAGCTGATGAAAGATTTTAGATTGTATATGGCACTTGGTGGTATGCCTCAAGTTGTTGAAGCATACCTAAATAAAAAGAGTTTTAGCCAGATTGAAGTTGTAAAGCAAAATATCATTGCCTTATATCTTGAAGATCTATATAAGATTGACAAGACGGGTGCCTTGTCAGAAATCTACAAATCAATACCTTCTCAACTGTCAAAAGATGCTAAAAAATTTGTGATTTCAAAAGCTACTAACAAGAGAAGTAGTAAAGATAATCAATTAGAGCAAATTTTAACTTTAGCAGATTCAAAAATAACACTAACCTGTTATGACGTAAGTTCACCTTCAATTGATCTTGTAAGTAGTAAAAGGCTTGATAAGTTTAAATTGTATCTAGCTGATATAGGCTTGTTTGTATCTTTAATGTTCGGCTCGGGACATGGTGTTGATAAAGATATTTACACCAAGTTGTTGTCTGACAAATTGCCTTCAAATTTAGGCTTTTTGTACGAGAATGTTGTAGCGCAACTGATTGCTTCAAGTGGAAGTTCTCTTTTTTACCATACTTGGAATAAAGAGCAAAGTGCTCATTATTATGAAATTGATTTTTTAGTACCTTGTAATTCAAAGTTAGTAGCCATTGAGGTTAAATCCTCACGAATTGACAATCACTCATCTATAGATGCCTTTTTAGTAAAGTTCTCAAATCAAGTAAAAGAAGGCTTGCTAGTGTCGCAAAAGGAATACCAAAAAATTGGCAATATTACAAATTATCCGTTTTATCTGTTGCAACATAAGCTAAATGAATTACAAGCTAACTAGAGATTATTTAGCAGTTGATGAAGTCAAAAAAGCCTCTAAACGCTTTTGTTTATGCTGTTTAGAGGCTTTATAAATTTTTTTATTTATGTAGTGTGTAAAACTTACTTTTTAGTTCCTGTAAGTAGAGCCCAACCATCTAAGTCTTTTACTTTATTCATCACAAAGTCTTTTGAGTAAGCTTCAATTACGCTATCTGCTTGCTCGGTTAAAATACCTGATAAGGCAAGTTTACCACCTGATTGAGTAAGACTTGCAATGATAGGCTCAAGCTCAGCTAAAGGACCTGCGAGGATATTAGCTACAGTTACAGGAAATTGTGGTAAATCTAACTTTTTATCAGTGCCCATAACTAGTTGAAGTTTATCTTCAACTCCATTTCTTTTAGCATTTTCTTTTGAAGCGATTAAAGCTTGCTCATCAATATCGACACCAGTTGCTGATTTTGCACCTAGTTTTAAAGCTGCAATTGCAAGAATACCAGAGCCACAACCGTAATCTAAGATGTCTTGATCTTTTAAATCAAGAGAATCTAAGTAACTTAAGCAAAGGGAGGTAGTAGGGTGAGTTCCTGTTCCAAAGGCAAGACCTGGATCTAACATTACTACAACACTGTCTTTTTCATCAACGCTAAGCCAAGATGGGCAAATCCAAAGATGTTGGCCAAACTTTAAAGGTTTGAACTGATCCATCCAAGCTCTAATCCAATTCTTATCTTCTAAAGTGGTAGCAACCATAGGAATATGATCTCCAAGTAGTTGCTTTAGTACAGCAAGAATAGGCTTAGGATCGGTACCTTGTTCTAAAAGTCCTGTAACCTCAGTATTAGGCCACAAACGTCTCTCACCAGGTTTTGGCTCTAGGATAGGAGAATCTTCAGCATCGGTGTAGCTTACAGCTAGAGCGCCTAATTGCTCTAAAAGCTCTGCAATAGTGTCGGCAGATTGGTTGGTGGTTCTTAGTTTAATTTGGATCCAATCGGTGTTGTTGCTCACGATTTAAATTCTCCTGCAAATTATTGAGATATGCGTTGATGTCAAAAGGTCTAGTCAAAGAAATATAGCTTTGATTGTAGTTTTTTGAGTCGCTTAAGATATTTTGTAAGCGCTGATAAATAATCTGACTATTAAGACCAAATGAGAATTTTACTTCACTAAAAGCTCTAAGATAAGTGATTTTATTTTTACCAAATAGGTTTAGACGGAAAGTGGAAATACGTTTGTATTTAAACACTTTTACATAAAGCTCATTACCTATTATAGAAGTGTTACAAATATTACTTATTCCACCTAAAGCTTTAAGGATGGCGATAAGTTGTAAGTCAGGATTAGTAAGTTGGCTTGGTTTGTAACCTGCAATTTTGTCAGAGCTTTTAAACTTGTCTTTTAAAAGGTTTAGTAAACCTATTTTAGAGAAGGCAATTTGAATAAGAATTGGGCAGATAACTGATAAAGCAATAGCGTAATGATGGTAAGTATTGATATGTAATAAAGTTAAATTCTTCAATACTAAATCAGGTTCATACAACATGTAGAAACTAGTAAATGTTTGTAGTTGCATGTTGTAGCAGAAAAAGAATACCACTACAGAGCTTAAGCATAGGGCAATTAAAGTTCCAGGAAAGAAGAACATTAAGATTGCAAGTTCAATAGAAATACAAGAGCCAATTTTTGCTGATAGACAGGTAATTAAAGCTAAGAATACTAAAAAGATCCTAGAGTAGGAGTCTGAAAAAAATGCCTTAGTTAAAATAATAACAGGAAGGGAAACCAAGTTTGTTAGCGTAATACTGTTTAAAATTGCATTTACAGTTTCAGAGTTAGTCTGCACGCTTACAACAGAGTTTAAAACAGAGCTAAAACCAAAGGTTAGCATAAACTCATATATAGGCACAAAGATGCAGGATAGTGTGGACTCAATAAACACAGTGGTGAAGGTAATGAGAATTGAGTGTTCTACATTTTTGATGATAACCACGAAACAGATTAACGAGATTAAAGGGGTTACTAAAATACCAATTGCCTTTGATAAGAAGGAGAAAAAGGTAATATTGTCGTTATCACTATCTAAATCGTTGCTAGGAAGTAAGAATAAGGTAGCGGTTAAGGAGGCAATTACTATAGCTGTAGGTTGGGTAAAGGTATATTGATAAAACAGCTTTGAGATACAAGTTAAAAACGAGTAATTAAAAGCTACAGCAAATAACTGGGAAAAGCGGTTAGAGGTCGGCATGAGACTTGATACTGCAATTGCAAAAATACCTGGCATTACCAAGGAGAAAAATTGCAACAGAATATGTTGCATATCAAAGCTAATTCCTAAAGGAATTCTTTTATCAAGCGCATAAGAGCTTACTGCCAATAAACCTAAAGGCAGTAACATCACAAGACTTCTTTTTTGATATACGTTGATTTGCATAATTCTTCCTAACCTAGTGCTATTTTATCAAAATTTCCATCTGATATTCGCAGTCTAATAGAGAAAAGCTGTAGTTTAAAAAAACAAAGATAAATTCCTAAATCTTAAGAATTGTGACTGAAAAGGTTGCTATTAACTACTTGTGTTTTATACTTAATATTAAAGATGAGTATTAAATTTAGTTGTTAAACTTGTGCCTTTTGGTAGGAGATCTAGATGACATTTTTGATGCCGGACTTAGAAGCACAAAAAAGAGAGCAAGAGAAAAAAGCTCAGTTTGAGGCGTTAGTTCAAAGAGCAAATTCTGAAGATCCTATCGCTGCCTATACGCTTGCGCATTACTACTACAAAAAACGTGAATTTATTAAAGCTTCAATCTATCTTAGAGAAGCTGCGATAAAAGATCATGTAGAAGCTATGTATGAGCTAGCAAGAATGTATGACACAGGAGATGGCGTACCTAAAAGTTATGTAGCAGCTAAAAAATGGTATAGAGAAGCTTTAAAAAGAGGTCATCCTAAAGCTAAACGATGGTTTTTAAAAGAGTCGTTGATAGTTTTAATGAACACCATTTTCTGTGTAATTACAGTAATCGTTCTAGGCTCAAGCATTATTGGCATTCCGTACATTTTTATAAAGATGATCTTAAAATATTTTGGTTAACTTAGAGTAACTTACAATATTTTTTCATTCTTTGGCTTTGGCATAAGTATTTTGTACAAAAAGCAAATATAATGATACTAATTTAGCAATTTATCGAACTTAAAAGAAACTAAACCTAGGTAATCTATCGTGAAGCTTATTAGAAGAACAAATGTGGATGACTCTCATCTTAAAGAATACGTTCAAGATCCTATCATAAGGCAAATTCTTGCAAGGCGTGGTATTCAATCGCAAAGTGATATTCTGTGCAATCTAAGTGATATCCATCATTTTAAAGATCTTCATGATATTGAAAAGGCAAGTTCCCTTTTAGCAGAGGCTATTGAGCATAAGCATCCTATCTTAGTTGCAGGTGACTATGATGTCGATGGTATCACTGGTACTGCTTTAGGTGTTAGAGGCTTAAAAGATTTAGGAGCTGAAAGTGTTTCTTACTATGTACCATCTCGTTATGAAGGTGGCTATGGTGTAAGTACTGAAGCTGTAGATAAAGCTATTGAGCAAGGGGTTAAGTTAATCTTAACCGTAGACAATGGTGTAAGTTGCAAAGAGTCTATAGACTACGCAAAAGGCAGAGGCTTGAAAGTAGTTATCACAGATCATCATGAGACTCCTGAGCTTTTACCAATTGCTGATGCCATTGTTGATCCTAAATTACCAAATGACAAATTCCCCTCTAAAAATCTCTGTGGTGCAGGCGTATTGTTTTATGTCTTAGTAGCTACTAGAGCAAAATTAAGAGATAGTGGTTTTTATAATGATAAAGCCATTCCTAAGATTGGTCGCTTTTTAGATTTAGTCGCTTTAGGCACCATCGGCGATGTAATGCAACTAGATCCTAATAATCGTAAGTTAGTTAAATACGGTTTTGATAGGATTAAAAAAGGTGAATGTGTTGTTGGCATTAAGGCTTTAGCTTCTTCTTGTAGAGTAGATTTACCTTCCATCAACGCTGTAAGCATAGCTTATGATTTATGCCCAAGATTAAATGCTCCAGGTCGTATCAAACTTGAGAATAACCCTGCTGTATCTTTAATGCTTACTGATGATGAGACTAGTGCAAGTATATTAGCTCGTGATTTGGAAATGTGTAATAGAAGACGTGGCGATTATGAGCGCGTTTTCTTAAAAGAAGCAAGTGAAGATGCTCAGTTGCAAGAGGGTAATTCAGCAATTGTACTCTACCGTCCTAACTGGTTAGTAGGCTTAGGTGGCCTTATTGCAAGTCGTATTAAAGAGAAATTCTCTGTCCCTTGCTTTGTGTTCTCAGGCGACGGTGAGGAATTGTCAGGATCAGCCCGTTCCGTCCCTGGCTTTAGTATTGTAAAAATACTACAAGCTATGAATGAGAAATGCCCAAATCTTTTAATTCGTTATGGCGGTCATGCAATGGCAGCTGGCGCTTCAATTAGCAAAGATAACTTTGAGAAATTCAAAGAGTTATTCAATCAAGTTGCTAAAGAGTGTTTAGGCGATAAAGGTGAGGATGAGATTTACACAGACGGTTGCTTACCATCAAACTATATCAATATAGCCTTTGCTAGAGATCTTGAAGCATATGGTCCTTGGGGTAATGGATTTGAAGAGCCAAGTTTTGATGGCGAGTTTATGGTAGAGGAAGTAACTTTAGTTGGTAATCGTCACTTACGCTTTAAATTAAGAACTAAAGATGGATCTTCAATTAGTGCCATCAAATTACGTGCTACCCCAAATGAGCGTTCAATTGTAAGAAACATGCTTGTTCGTGCAGTCTACAATGTATGTATTAACCACTATATGGGATCACAAAGACTAGAAATTAAGATCTCTGCGATAGAGCCTATTTAGTGAAATAAGGAAAAACATACTTTGACTAATCTTCATTAGAAAGTTCTGATTTTAAAACGTTTATAGGAAAAGTTTAAAAAAGAGAGCTGTACAGCTCTCTTTTTCTAACATGATTAGTTGGTGTACTACTCTAGATGAGATTTAGCGTACATTGCAGCACCAATGATACCTGCAAGATTTAGAGTAGTTGCAGGAACAACCTTAGTGCTTAAGGTAAGTTTAGACTCATATTTTTCAAACTTCTTAGAAACACCACCGCCTAAAACAATAAAGTCTGGCTGAGTTAAAAAGGCAATATACTCTAAGAACTTATTAAGTCTCTCGCCCCATTCTTTGTAGCCTAGCTCCTCACGTTCACGAACGGCATCAGAGCAATAGTGCTCTGCGATATCACCTTTAAATTTGATATGACCAAACTCTGTATTAGGGTACATCTGACCGTTGATAAATAGAGCAGATCCAATACCTGTGCCAATAGTTAAAAATAGTACAGGTCCTTTGTAATCTTTCACAGCACCAAAGGTTAATTCTGCAAGTCCTGCAACATCAGCATCATTAGCTACAAATACCTTTTGTCCTGTAACTTTTGAGAATAAGTCTTCAACCTTTACATTGATCCAAGACTTATCGATGTTAGCTGCAGTTAAAACTTCACCGTTAATTACACGTGCAGGGAAGCCACAACCAATAGGCCCTTTGTAGCCTATTTGGTCAACTAATTCTTTTAAGGTTTGAGCCACAGCGTCAGGAGTAGCTGGCTGTGGGGTAACAAGACGAATTCTCTCAGATTTTAGTTCGCCAGTTGTAGTATCAACAATGGCACCTTTAATGCCACTACCACCAATATCAATACCTAATATTTCCATTTACTTATCCTAAATATTCTTATGTTATGTTCATGTTTACATTCTGTAATGAGTATAAGCAAAAATAAAAAGTTATATCTACCATATTTTTGTTAAATGTCTTAAAACTTATGGTTATGCCACAAAAAAAGCATAAATTACTTTAACCTTGGCTTAACTTCTTTTAAAAGCATAAGAAATTTTG
>JAEWPL010000200.1 GCA_023460615.1 Pseudomonadota bacterium
AAGTTACCTGAATCAGTTGCTATCTTTGGTAGCTCAAAAATTGCTTTAGAGCTAGGTCAGGCTCTATCTTATTTAGACGTAGAAGTAGCGGTTTTCGGTCAAAGAAAGTTGTGGTCTTTAACAGATGATTCTGTTTTAACCGTTGCTCACCAGTTGCTATCCTCAAAATTTAATTTACTAGTAGATACTTACATTACCTCTATGGAAGATGAGATAGATGAGGAAGGTTATGCTATCTACTACATTGATGATAGAAGTTATGAAAACTACTTACACATGCAGAGTGTAATTGCTGCAACTGATAGAATTCCAAATATCAATGGGATGAACTTACCTAAAATTGGTATTAAGTTATCAAGAACAGGTTGCATCTTAAATGATCCTCTAACACAGCAAACCTCGGTTCCTCATATCTTTGCAGCCGGTGATGTTTGTCATGATCATCAGTTATCTTCTATAGCTATTAGTGAAGGTAAGGTTGCAGGCTTAAACGCAGCTACCTACCCAAGTTTAGCTAATAAACCATCTCAAGTTCCTGTAGATATCGTTTATACCGATCCTGCATTAGCCATTGTGGGTAAAAATCTTGATGAAATGAGAGAGTATGCAAGGAACACTCATGACAACTTTATCATCAGTGAAGTGCGCTTATTGCAAGGTCATATAAGAGGTTTGAGAGAAGATGGTGGCATTATTAACATCTATACCTCAATTAAGTCTCATCTAATTTTAGGTGCAGAAATTTGCGCTTATAAAGGTGATCAGATAGCTCAATTCCTTGCTTTAGCTATGCAAAAGAATATGACTGTAGATGAATTATCACAATTTACTTATTGCCATCTTTCTGCAGAGTCTGTGATAGGCTTAGCAGCAAAAGAAGCTTTAAGAAAACTAAACAAAGGTTAAAAATAATGGAAAAGACAATTGTATTAGCTTCAGGAAACGAAGGTAAAGCTAGAGAATTTCGTTCAATTTTAGAGCCTTTAGGCTTTAAAATTATTCTACAAAAAGAATTAGGTATTGACTCTCCAGTAGAAGATGGCAAGAGCTTTTTAGAAAACGCCATTATTAAAGCTCGCTATGCTAGTTTAAAAAGTAATATGTGGGCTTTAGCTGACGATTCTGGCCTTGCAGTAGATGCTCTAAATGGAGCTCCTGGTATTTATTCAGCTCGTTTTGCAGGAGAGCATGGGGATGATAAAGCTAATAATCAGAAATTATTAGAATTATTAAAGGATGTGCCTGCTCAAAAACGTACTGCCCGTTACTATTGCGCTTTATGTCTAGTACGCCACGGAGATGATCCAGTACCTTTAACTGTAGTGTCATCTTGGGAAGGCTCTATTGGCTTTAAAGAAGTCGGTAGTGGTGGTTTTGGTTATGATCCTCTATTTATGGTAACAGGCAGAAACTGTACTGCTGCTCAATTACCACCACAAATTAAAAATTTAATTTCTCACAGAGCTCGAGCAATACAGGCTTTAACCTACAAATTAAAATACAACCTACATGACTAATCAATTACCACTAGGTTTATACGTTCATTATCCTTGGTGTAAACGCAAGTGCCCTTATTGTGATTTTAACTCTCATCCAAAAAATGCGAGTTTGATTACAGACAAAAGTTATCTAAATGTTTTATTACAAGATTTTCAAGAAAATCTGACCTATATTGATAATAGAAAGTTTTTATCAGTGTATTTTGGTGGTGGAACCCCATCTTTATTAGCTCCAGATTTAATGGCTTTACTTCTAAAAGAAATCTCTCCATATGTAACTTCAGATACAGAGATTTCAATGGAGGCAAATCCTGGTACCGTAGATAAAGATAGGTTAAAAGCCTACAAAGATATCGGTATTAACAGAATAAGCTTAGGTGTACAAAGTTTTAATGATAAATCCTTAAAACTTTTAGGCAGAATTCATGATGGAAAAACTGCACTAAATGCCTGCAAGGCAATTGTAGAAGCAGGCTTTGATAATTTTAACCTAGATATTATGCATGGTCTTCCAGATCAGCATAATCAAGAGGCTTTAGAGGATTTAAACAAGGCTATAGACACAGGATGTAACCATTTATCGTGGTACGAACTTACTATTGAGGAAGATACATATTTTGGGGCGCATCCACCTAAACTTCCAAATGAAGATGAGTTGTCCTTAATTGAGGAAAGTGGTTTTGAGTTATTAGCTAAAGCACATTTTGAGCGTTATGAGGTTTCAGGTTATACCAAAAATAAACGTTGCTTACATAATCAAAACTATTGGTATTTTGGGGATTATTTAGGTATAGGAGCTGGTGCTCATTCTAAGATTAAGCTTTTAGATACTACCTATAGAAAAGCTAATTTAGAAGATCCTAAAGCCTATATGCAGAGTGTTAAAAATAATAGCGTTAAGTTTTTTAAAGTAGACAAAGATTCATTACCTTTTGAATTTATGCTAAATAGGTTAAGAATTTTTGACAAAGTAAAAATTGATGAATTTACTAATACCACAGCTCTTGATTTTTCAGTGGTAGAAGATAAGTTACACAAAGCTTGCGATAAAGGCTTATTAGTTATAGAGAATAATAGCTTTTATTTAACGAAGCTTGGGCGTTGGATGTTAAATGACATCCTTGAAATGTTTTTATAAATGATTGGTGAAAATAGAAGGTATGACTATGGATACTCAAGCAAAGCAAATAAAGAAACTACTTTCACAAAAAACAGCTCCTAAAGGAGATCTTAAAGTAGATTTTCGAGTAGCTTTATATGTGGTAGTAGCTTTATACCAATTAGATTTTTCTAATCCAAGAAACTTTGGTATGTGCGCTCACTTTTTATCCAAAGTTGGTTTTGAAGGGGATGTTAGTAAATTTAGTAAAAAAGATTATTTGCAAACTATCGACGATTTAGTAGCTAAAGGTTCACTACTAAAGGTAGGAAATAGCAGTATTTATGCAGCTCCTTGTGATATCAAAGTAATTACCACAAAAGTGAAAGCAAAACTTGAGCCTACTTTATCTTTAGGTGGAGATAAAGTTTATTTTTACTACCTAGAAGATGAGGAAGGTAAAGAATACAGCTTATCTACGGATATCGTGTTATTACCAAATGATGTGGTAGAAGCAAGTTTAAGTGTTAACTCAGATAAAGCCTTCGTAAATAAGATTGTTAAAGCAAGACAATGTGTTTTAGGCAGACTAATGCTCCTTGGTAATACCGCAAAGCTAATTGCCGATGAGCCTAATTTGTCAGCATTAACCTTTACCTTTGATAAAAAAGCAGATCTTGGGGAAGCTAAAGCTGGTGATGTTATCATTGCTCAAATTACCAAAAGAAAAACCAATAACTCTTTTTCTGTAGTTACAAGAGAAGTGGTTAAAGACATTGGTAACTTAAATAATATTATCGTAATGTCTGTATTACGTAACGATATTCCTTATACTTGGCCTGATAATTTCAATAGAGTGCTTGCAAGAGTTCCAACAGAGGTTAAAGCCTCTGAAGCAAAGGGCAGAGTAGATTTACGTAAAGTTCCATTAGTAACAATTGATGGTGAGGATGCAAGAGACTTTGATGATGCTGTATATTGTCAAAAGGAAGGTAAAGGCTGGAGACTATTTGTATCTATTGCAGATGTATCCTACTACGTAAAGCCAAATTCAGCTTTAGATCATGAAGCGGTTAATCGTTGCAATAGCTGTTATTTTCCAAACTTTGTAATTCCAATGTTACCTGAAAAACTATCTAACGGTATTTGCTCTTTAAATCCTGACGTAGATAGATTGTGTATGACTTGCGAGATGGTAATTTCTCATTTAGGTACCATTGAAAGCTACAAGTTCTATCCTGCTATCATGAGATCTCATGCCCGCCTAACTTATACTGAAGCTTGGCAGATGATTAAGGATGGAACTGCTAAGTTTGAGGAGCATAAAGCGGTTATTGAACATGTAAAAGAGCTCTACAACCTATATCAAGCCTTTAAGAAGGCTCGTATCAATCGTGGTGGTATCAGTATAGAATCTGACGAATTACACTTTGTGTTTGATGAGCATATGGACATTCAAGGTGTAGCTCCACTTGAGAGAAACGATGCTCACAAGTTAATTGAAGAGTGTATGATTGCAGCTAACGTTGCCGCTGCTTGCTTTGTTTGTGAAAATGACTACAAGACTTTGTATCGCGTACACGCAAAGCCAATGGAGAAGAAGCTTGAATTTTTAATCAATCAATTAGCAAAATTTGGCTTAAATCTTCGTGGTGGAGATAGTCCAACCTCAAAAGATTATATGTTGCTAGCTGATGCGGTTGAAAACCGTGAAGATGCTAAGATCATCAATAATTTAATCTTAAGGAGTATGTCAAAGGCTGAGTACTCACCAGACAATATTGGTCACTTTGGTTTAGCTTTAGAGAAATATGCTCACTTTACTTCTCCAATTAGACGTTATGCAGATTTGCAATTACATCGTGTAATTAAATTCATTTTAGAAAAACAACAAAAACGCGATTGGGGTAAAATCGGTGCCCGTTCTTATACTAAGCCAGAGCTTGTGGCATTAGGTACTAAGTGTACTGATAGAGAAATTGCTGCAGCTAACGCCGAAAGAGAAGTAGATGCAAGTTTAGCTTGTGTGTATATGGAAAAATTCATAGGTCAAACTGTAGAAGGTACTATTACAGGTTGCACAAGTTTTGGCCTATTCGTATACCTTGATAACTTCGGCGTAGATGGTATGGTTTATGTAGGTAGCTTTGATTCTTACATGACCTATAATGAAAAAGATCAGTCACTAGTTTCTGATAGAGGTCAAGTATATAGCATTGGTAAGAAGATTAAGGTGGTGGTAACTTCTGTAAACCATGAAGAGCGTAAGGTTTTATTAGCTCCTGCTAACATGGTAAGCAAAGGTGAATTAAATAACCTTAAGAAGACTTGTCAATATGCACTTGATAAGCGCAACAAGATCAAAGAAAATACTAAGACTCAAGATAAAGAGACTATCCTAAATAGTTTATCTGATATTGCTACTGCAAAAGATGCTAATGAGCAAGATCAGGTAGTGAAAAAGCGTAATTACGGCAGTTTAATGACCAGTCCATTTGGTGAAGAATTTAATAGTTCTGCTATGGATATGGATGATATTGGTGTTTTCAGAAAGAAGAGCAAGAAAAAATCATTTAGAAAAGGTAAGTAAAGCATGTTTGTAAGTCAAAAGAAGAATAAAGCTCGCGAAATTATTTATGGTATCAATGCAGCTATTACTGCTATTGAAACTACCCCAGAGAAGATCTTAGCTGCTTGGGTAGTAAAGGGACGTGAGGATGATAAGCGTATTAAGCAGATTGAGGCAATGCTTGCTAATATCGGCATTAGAGCTCAAGTTGCAATGCGTCACAGCCTAGATGAGAAAACTGAAAACGGTGTTCATCAAGGTATCGTTCTTGAGGTTGTTGCAACTCCACCTAAAGATGAGCGCTTTTTAGAAGAGTACTTAGAGAAGAAAGATGGTGAGCGCCAATTATATCTAATCCTAGATGGCGTAACCGATCCTAGAAATCTTGGTGCTGCGATGAGAAGTGCTTGGGCTGCAGGTGCTGATGCTTTAATTGTGCCAAAGGACAAGTCAGCTTCTTTAACTCCTGTTGCAAGAAAGACAGCTGATGGTGCTGCTGAGCATGTACCTTTTGTTGCAGTAACAAATCTTGCCCGTACTATTGAGCTATTAAAAGAGCACAATGTTGAGGTAGTTGGTTTAGCTGGTGAAACCAAAGATTCTATCTATGACTATGACTTCCAAAAGGCAACAGCTATTGTAATGGGGTCTGAGGAATCTGGTATGCGCCATTTAACTAGAGAAAAGTGCGATGCTATCGTAAAGATCCCTATGGCAAAAGGCGTAGAATCTTTAAATGTTTCAGTTGCTGCTGGTATTGCTATGTACGAAGTAGTACGTCAATTCTTAAAGAAATAAAATCATCTTTGCTAGCGCCTATGAGTGCTAGCAACTTTTCACCACCACTCCTAAATTTTGCTATCATTTCTGAAATTCTTGATAAAAATCAAAAAAAGATTGCTATTAGCTTTGATAAGCGTATAATATACGCACTCAGTCATGTAGCTTAAAAACTACATTCGTCTCCTTGTCTGATAATTTGACTGGTTTATCAGACTTTTACCGTAAGGGGCATTTTAATGCGTAACTACGAAATCGTTTTCTTGGTTCACCCAGATCAGACTGATCAGGTTCCAGGAATGATCGAGCGCTATAAGGGCGAGATCGAAAAAGCTGGTGGTAAGATCCACCGTTTAGAGAACTGGGGTCGTCGTCAATTGGCTTACCCAATTCAAAAAGTTCACAAGGCAACCTACGTTCTAATGAACGTTGAAGCTGAACAAGAAGTTATCGATACTATCGAAACTAACTTCCGTTTCAATGATGCTATTATCCGTAATCTAATCATCCGTACTAACGAGCCAGTTACTGAGCAATCACCTATGATGAAAGCTCGTGATGAGCGTCGTTCACGTGATGAGGATGTTGAGCGTCAAGTTTTAAAGTCTGAAGATGAAGCTGTTGAAGCTGAAGATTTAGCAGAAGCTGATGCACAATAAGGAGAAATAATATGGCTCATTACTATCACCGTCGTAAGTTCTGCCGTTTCACTGCAGAAGGCGTTACAGAGATTGATTACAAAGATGTAGCTTTATTAAAGAACTATGTTACTGAGTCAGGTAAGATCGTTCCAAGCCGCATCACTGGCACAAGCGCTAAGTATCAGCGTCAATTAGCAACCGCTATCAAGCGTGCTCGCTTCTTGGCTCTTTTACCTTACACCGACCTACAAAGCCGCTAATTAGGAGCTTACAATGGAAGTTATTCTATTAGACAAAATTGGCCGTTTAGGCGGTCTAGGTGACAAGGTTAAAGTACGTAACGGTTATGCTCGTAACTACTTATTACCTTTAAAGAAAGCTGTTCTTGCAACTAAAGAAAACTTAGCTAAGTTCGAAGCTGAGCGTGCTCAGTTTGAGGCTAAGATTGCTGCTGAGTTAAAGGCTGCTCAAGATCGTGCAGATAAGTTAAATGCTATCGGCAAGTTCGAGATCGCTGCTCAAGCTGGCGATGAAGGCAAGTTATTCGGTTCAGTTGGTACTCGTGATATCGCTGAAGCTGCTATCAAGGCTGGTGTAGATTTACACAAGTCAGAAGTACGTTTACCAGATGGTGTACTTCGTTCTGTTGGCGACTTCGATATCGAAGTTCAACTACACCCTGATGTAAAGACTACTATCGTTGTTTCAATCGTTCCAGAGAAATAATTAGTATTCTTTGTCTAAAAGAAAACGGAGCTTAGCTCCGTTTTTTTATGGTTCCTAATATGCTTTTACAACCTCTATTAAAATGGGCTGGCGGAAAGCGCCAATTGTTAGGTGAACTTATTCGTCATTTACCTTCCCATTATGATCGTTATTGTGAGCCTTTCTTCGGTGGTGGTGCTTTAATGTTTGAGCTAACCCCAGCTTGTGCCCTTATCAATGACATCAATCAAGATCTTATTAATTTCTATATTCAGTTAAAAAAGCATCCTGACAAGCTTTTAGAGATCTTGAATTCCTTTGAAGTTTCTAAAGAAGCTTATCTTGAGATCAGAAATGCTGATAGAGATGTGGAAAACTTCGCTAAATTAAGTCCAATTTATAAAGCTGCTAGAACCTTCTATTTAAATCGTTATTGTTTTAATGGTTTATATAGAGTTAATAAGAAAGGCTTTTTTAACGTTCCTTTTAATAACGCTAAAAAGCAGTACGATTTACCAATTGATTTATATTACGGTATTAGTAACTATCTAAATGAGCACGATATTACTATTACCTCCAAGAACTATTTAAAGCTTGAAAAAGAATTTAGAGAAGGGGATTTTGTATACTTTGATCCTCCATACGATTTAGTTGAGAAAACTAGTTTTACAGACTATTCTAACTCTAGCTTTAAAACTCAAGAGCAAATAGAGTTAAAGCAACTTTGTGACAGACTTTCAGCAAAGAACATCAAGTTCATGTTGTCTAATAGTGCTACAGATTTTATTAAAGATCTGTATAAAGACTACAATGTAAACATTGTTTCTGCCACAAGAATTATCAATTCAAAAGTCTCAGGTCGTGGCGCAGTTGAAGAAGTAATTGTGACCAACTACTAAGCTTTATTCCTACACAATTGCATGCAAATTGCTTAAAATAATCTTGAGGTGTTTGTATGCAACGATCAAATCAAATCGAGAATTTAAAGCCATTTGTAAAATGGGTAGGCGGTAAATCTAGTAGTGTTAACCGTCTACTTGAGCTTATGCCAGAGCATATTGATACTTATGTAGAGCCTTTTGTGGGCTCTGGTGCTTTATTCTTTGCTGTGAATTTTAAAAAAGCGATTATCAATGATGTAAACGAAGAGCTTATCAATACTTACAAGGTAATAAAAGACAATGTAGGCGCTTTAGAGTTCTTTTTAAGTTCTCTTATTTATGACAAGCAGTTGTATGACACTATAAGATCTTGGGATAGAGATCCTCACTATAAAAATAGACCAAAAGAGGATAGAGCAGGTCGCTTTATCTATCTTATGAAAACCTGTTTTAATGGTTTGTATCGCGTGAATAAGAAAGGCTTTTTCAACACTCCTTTTGGAAAATATACCTCTCCTTTAATCTGCGATACTAAGACCTTAAATGCCTGCAGTAAATACCTAAATGAGCATGAGGTTACCATTCTCAATGGTGATTATCACAAGATATTATCCTATCTAAATCAAGACTGTTTTGTATATCTTGATCCGCCATACTATCCAATATCAAAGACCGCCAACTTCACGCGGTTTCAAAAGGAGAATTTTAAAGAGGATTCTCAGTATCAGCTTTTTGAGTTTTGCAAAGAGCTTCACAAGCGTGGTATCAAGTTTATGCTTTCTAATTCAGATGTACCTGAAATTCGTAATTTGTATCAGGAATTTGATATCCATGTAATTGAGGTTAGCCGTAAGGTAAACTCTAATACAGCTAAGAGAAACGCTGTAAATGAGCTTGCAATTATCAATTATGATAAAGATTCAGGTGAGATCCTGTAGATCTAGTATTCGATATTAGAGAATTGTTAAAAGTTTTAAATTTCAAAAATAATTATAAAAGCCATTTTGTTGCTAAAATATCAACAATAAATGATATCAAAGGTTGAATATATTATGGTTGCAGATTTAAATAAATTACCTAACGGTATAAGTGATTTTGATACTCTAAGAAAAGAGCAGAGAATATATGTAGATAAAACTGATCTTATATACAAAATTGCTTCAAACAATGCTCAACCAATCTTTTTTTCTCGTCCAAGACGATTTGGAAAAAGCCTACTAGTATCAACCTTAGAATGTTTGTTTCTAGGCAAGCTAGATTTATTTAAAGGTCTAAAGATAGAGTCTTTATGGCAAGAAACAAAACAGTATTATGTACTGCACTTAGATTTTTCCATAATGGATTGCACAAGTGTAGAAGAATTTAAAAAATCCTTTAATAATGCTTTAGATAAGTTTATTTTAAAACATAATCTTGTAATCAAGATAGATACAGGTGAGTCTGTAAGCGAAAAATTTATTGGTATTTGTGATGCAGTAGGCGAAAAAAAGTTAGTTTTGCTTATTGATGAATACGATGCCCCACTTACATCCTTTATGGACAATAAAGAACAATTTGAGAGTGTAAGAACCATCCTAAGCTCCTTTTATAAAGCAGTTAAAGGCCTTTATAAATCTGTGCGTTTTATGTTTATTACAGGTATTACACGATACGCAAATACTAGTATCTTTAGTGCCTTTAATAATTTACTAGACATATCCTTTAATCCAGCCTATGGAGCTTTGCTAGGTTACTC
>JAEWPL010000201.1 GCA_023460615.1 Pseudomonadota bacterium
CACTTAGATCCAAAAACAAAAAGCCTCTAAACCTGCTCCAAAATAGATCAAGCTATAACTGTAAACGATAATGAACAACGAAAAGATAGAGAAAAACCTCTACCTTTAAGGCATGAAACAAAATAATTACGCTAGAGGGCGGGAGGGAGGGAAAGGCCAAAATTAAGATAAGCCTTATGTATATTGTATTATACAATTATTCCACTTAAACAAATGTGGCCATCCCCAGGCAACAGGAACCAAGGATCTAAAGGAGCTGTGAGCACACTTATAAGCTCTGCTATTATTAAGAATACTACCTTCAAAAACTGTTTAGCTGTTCTCTAAATTTGCTGAGCACAAGTTAAGATCTATTGAGCAACTTTTATAAAAGACTTAGCAATGTTCAAAAATGAATGAGCTAATTTGAATTACGTAATCAAAATCAATTGAGCTGTCTTACTCTTGTAAAGGAAAGTTATCTTACTTACCTTATTTTAGGATCACTCTCCTTAGGTATTGAAACTGCCTTTCGTTCAAAAAACGCCCAGGTAAAATCAGATAATGCCCAGGTAAAAGCGCTAAACGCCCAAGCGTAAAAGCGGATTTTGCACAGGTCAGTAGCTTTTACTCTCCTTTTCATCTTCATTTTTAGTTTATTGTTGTTTACAAAAGTTCTTTTGTAATTACAAAATAATAGTGATATATTATGCACATACATGGTATGTATATTATTTGTACTTTTACTGTATAATAGAATACACAAATGTAAGGAGTTTTTATGTCACATAGCAAATTGACAGTTCTAGTATTAGTTGCTTTTAGTGCTTTGTTTATAAGCCAAAGTGCTTTTGCTGATCATATTATCTCTGATGGCAATGGTGGTTTCTTCACCAAAGATGGACATATACAAGCCGACGGCATGGGTGGCTACCTTACTCCAAATGGACACGTCCAGTCCGATGGTATGGGGGGATTTTTTACTCCTCAAGGACCTATCAGATCCGATGGCATGGGTGGATTCTATACTCCTCATGGACACGTGCAATCTGATGGCATGGGAGGTTACTTTACACCCAATGTTCACATAAACTCAGATGGTAATGGCGGATATTTTGTGCCATAACTTATTATAATATAAGAAATTTCATTTACTTTTTTAAGGTTAGTTTCATGATCTCTCAATATATTTCACTTGGAATTTTACTTGGTTTAGTCATTTTTTTAGCGGTTAAGCTTGCTCAAATCAGTAGGCTTAGGAATACAGAAAAAGAAACTTACATAAAAAATGAAGCTTATCTTGAGGAGTGTAAAAACAACTTTGAAAAAGCTAATAGCCAAATAAGTCAATTACAGTCAGATATTGAAACTTTAAATAATGAGAAATTAAAGCTAAGTTCTGATGTTTCAACCTTATCCTTTGACAATCAACGTCTAAATCATGAGCTTACTGAAGCTCAAGAGAAGCTATCAGATTTCCAAAAACAAGTTACTACTTTAAATGCTCAAAATGCAGAAAACCAAGCTAACCTTAATGCACAGCAAGAGCTTTATGCAAAACAACAGGAATTATTTAATCAGTCACAGCAAAAGCTTGAAGAGCAATTAAAAGTGATGGCAAATAAATTCCTTAAAACTGGTACTGAGGATCTTACCAAAGCTTCAAAAGAGCATATGACTAATGTAGTAACACCTCTTAAAGAAGAGCTTGAGATCTTTAAAAAGCTTATTCACGACAATCAAGAAAAGAATGCTGAAAGACAAGGTCAGATGCTAAAAGAGATCAAGACTCTTGAAGAGTCTCACACTACTCTATCAAAGCAAGCTGAAGATCTTACTAAAGCATTACGCTCTGGTGGTAAATCTCAAGGTATGTGGGGTGAGTTACAACTTGAAAGAGTGTTAGATGCTTCAGGTTTAACTAAAGGTATTGAGTATGAGCGTGAGGTGGCTGGTAACAGAGCACAAGGTGAAATGGGACGCCCTGATGCGATTATCAAATTACCACAGGATCACTGTCTAATCATTGATGCTAAATGCTCGCTTACCGCTTACACTAACTACATCAATGCAACGGACGATACTGAAAAACAAAATTATTTAAAAGAGCATGTTGCCTCTATCAAAGCTCATATCAATGAGCTGATTAAAAAAGACTACAGCTCTTACCTATCTTTAAAGAGCCCATCTTTTGTGTTTATGTTTGTACCAATTGATGCAGCTTTAACAGAAGCTTTAGCCTATGATGCTACTTTATATGATACTGCTTCAAATAACCGTATTTATCTTGTATCCCCATCCTCTATGCTTCCTGCTTTAAGAGTAGTATCTAACTTGTGGATCTTAGCTGAGCAATCAGACCGTATGAGGGAACTAGCTAGAATTGCAAAGCAAATCAATGACAAGTTTGATGTTATTACTAACTCTTTTGAAAAAATGTACTCTTATGAGACTAAACTTCGTGAGGAAATCGACGGTTTACACGGTAGAGTGTTATCAGGTAAAGGTAATCTAAAATCTTTACTAGAGCGTTTTGATAAGAATGCCACCAAAGAGTTTAAAGAGCTTGACGGTATGGTAATTGACGCCAAAGAAGATACTCCTTCCTTTACTCTTGAAAACAAATAATTAAAGTTCTAGCCTTACACAGCAAAGTAGCCTTTAGCTACTTTGCTCTCCTCTCTAAAATCAATCTTTACTTCTTATTTCTCATCTAAAGCTCTAACTTGTTATGTGTATCTGTTCTTTATAAGACTTAACATAAACAGTCCAAAAACATAACCTGCGCTTTTTACAATAGCAGTAAATTGTCAAAAATGAACACCTGCTATTGATTGCTATGACTAAACTTAAAAACACTACAACTACAAAAACACCTACTACTCAAAAAACAAAGCAAAAGAAAGCGACCTCCGTCAAAAGAAAAATGACTGAATCTTTTGCTTTAATGGTTGTCTTTATTACCCTGATAAGTGCTTTAGCAATTGTCTTTATCACTCATGCTAATAGCGCTGTCATTGAGATTGAGAAGACCTTAGATTTAAAGTACACCTTTGCCTACAACCTCAATCAAGCAATTTTTGATATCAACAAAAACAGCTATCTTTTGCAAACTCAAAGCTTAAATAAGAATAAACAAAAGCAGCTTGAAGGAAGACTTGTACGCGCTGTAGACGATCTTAAAAAGGGACTTAAAAAGTTAGAGCCTGAAAACAAGTACACCAAAATTCTAAACGACAAAGCAACTTTACTTATAAGAGTGGTAACTGAAAGTTACTTACCTGCAATTAAACAAGGTGATCCTAACGCGCTCAGTTCTATATATGAAAAAGCTGTCTATCCTTTAATTGAAGTTCTAGACAAAAACTCTAAGCACTTATTTATGTCACACCTTTACCACGCCACTGCCGTAATAAATGGTGTAAATGGAACTCTATACATCTACCTTATTTCTGCTATTTGCTTTATTGCCTTTGTAATTGCCATTTTAATTGCCTATAAAACCTCAAGCTATATTACGCATAAACTTGATATCGCAGTTAAAACTGCCTATCAAATTGCCAAAGGTGACACTACAGTTAAAGTTTTACAGAGTAAAAGACGCGACGAATTTGGTAAGCTTCTAGAATCTTTAGAGATGATGAGATCCTCTTTAAATAAGTTAGTATCAGAAATACTAACTGACGTTAAAACCTCAACTCAAAAGATTGATGAGATTGATACCATTACAGGAAATATCAACGACAAGGCAGTAAGGACACAGAGCACCTCTAATGTCATTGCCAATGCTGCTACTCAAATGGTGAATTTAACTAATGAGATTGCTAAAAACTGTGAGACAGCTGCCGCTAACGCAGATAAAACCAATCAGGATACACAAGTTGGCGTAAGCGCTATAGCTGATACTATCGAAGGTATTTTAGATCAGGTTAAAAAATCAGAGAAGGACGCTACCTTAGTTTCAAATCTAGTAAAGCAAGCTGATGGCATTGGTGCGATTGTCGTAACTATCGACGAGATTGCAGCTCAAACTAATTTACTTGCCTTAAATGCAGCCATTGAAGCAGCTAGAGCTGGGGATGCTGGTAAAGGCTTTGCGGTAGTAGCTGATGAGGTCCGCGCTCTAGCCTCTCGTACTACTAAATCTACAAAAGATATTGCAACTATGGTTGGCAACATTCAATCTGATGCAAATCTTGCGCAAGGCTCTATGCAACAGAGTTTAGAGCATATGCAACAATTGTCAGATAAAGCGCAATCCGTACACGCACTTTTAAACTCTATTATAGAAGGTGTAAATACTTTAGATGAGGAGATCTCACAAATTGCTAAAGCAACCGTTGAGCAGAATCAATCCACTCTTGAGATAAGTCAGAATATAAGCTCTATCAATGACAATATCTGTGGTTTTAGCGAAGATGTAGGCGCAGTTAAAGAGGAGGTTTCACAATCTGTAAAGATGCTAAATAAATTACTCTCCTCAGTAGGCTCTATCAAAGTCTAAACAATCTTTTGAAGCTAAAAGCTACAGCTTTTAGCTTCAATTAAACTAACTTTAACCTTTTAGCTGATCTAAATAGTAAGCTTTCTCATGCTTTTTAACGAGCCTGAAAATACCTACCTCTAAAGAGAGTACATAGAGGATGTACATTACAATATCAATGACCGCAGCTATCATATCAGGACCTTTAGAGCCAAAGCCTTTTAAAGCTACAGTACACATATAAATTGCAAAGACTAAGAATATAACTTCAGCAATAAAGATACTAGTATGTAAACGTCTTATTCTCTGTTTTGCTCTGCCGCTGTAAAAGCCCCACAACACGATTAAACCTGGAGTTGCCCAAAGTAAGCCTACAAAAGCAGACAAAAAGGAGGGGTAAGTACTCATCATTAAGGCAAAGATAAAGGCTGATACTAATGTGATATATACTACAGCGGTATTAAAGGCAACTTTCTCTGACATAGTAAAAGGAGCTGCTTTAATAGGATCATAGCTTATTGATTTTTCTTCTGTTATGCTCATTTTTTCTCCTTAAATCGTAATCTCAATTAGGATATTTGAAAGTACTCTTACAACACTTTCATAATAGCCATCGCCTGTGGTTCTAGGCTCACCTTTTACAAAATAGCCATCAGCTCTTAAAGTGTTAGTAAGAGTGTCTACTCGCTCTTTAGAGCCTACACTGATAGCAAGATGCACTAAACCTAAGTGACAGTCATTGTCAATAAGTAAATTGACATCCTCTTTTTGCATAATCTCAAGTCTTGCACCTGAATCAAAGCTTAAAAAGTAAGATTTAAAACCTTTAGTTTTGTTGTAGTACAAGTCATTACAAGAACAACCAAAGTATTTACAAAAGAACTCTTTTGCCTGTTCTAGATCCTGTACGAAGACTGCTACGTGCTCAATTCTCATATCTTCATCCCAAAAAATTTAATGTACCGATATTAGCACACAAATAGATTATTTGTGCCATCCTAAAAAATTTGAAATTTTGCTTTATACA
>JAEWPL010000202.1 GCA_023460615.1 Pseudomonadota bacterium
TCTTATCTACAAAGCCAAAAGGAGCAAAGGTAGGCTCAGTACCTACATGGATTGTTTGTGCGCTAGCTGTAAGTGCAAAGAAGGTGGTGGCTAATAAGGTTATCTTACCAAGTTTATTTAACATATAGTTCTCCTGTTTATCATCACGCCAAACAACAGTGCGCAACTTTTATATAGTATATTATGCAATAGCTTAGCTAAAAGATCCTAATCAGAAGATTTTTTCCAAAAATAGTGCAATGTGTTAGTTTTATTTGCAAGGTTTGTCTTATACTAGAGCAATTGTTTTAGTGCTTTTGGGGGCGTCTTGAAAATAGGTTTTATAGGTGCAGGCAAGGTCGGTGTTTCATTAGGCAAATACTTAAAAGAGCATCATTGCGTTCTTACAGGCTACTATTCAAAGTCCCTTGAAAGTGCAAAGGAGGCAGCCTCCTTTACGCAAAGCACTTATTTTGAAAGTAAATTAGCCCTTATAGAAAAGAGCGATATTATCTTTGTAACCGTAAATGACAATAGCATAAGCTCTATCTTTAAGGAGATCCCATCAAAGTATCTTGAAAACAAAATCCTCTGCCACTGCTCTGGAGCACTAACTGCTAATGAGGCTTTTTCAAAGCTAAATTGCCAAAACACTGCATTTTACTCCTTACATCCTTTGTGTGCTGTAAGCTCTAAAACTCAAAGTTATAAATCCTTTGATAAAATAGCTTTTTTTATGGAGGGATCTCAATCTCGCTTTTTAGAATTTGAAAACTTCTTAAAAGCTACAGGCTTAAAGGTATATAGGATAAAGGCAGAATTAAAAAAACAATATCACCTTGCAGCAAGCATCGTAAGTAATCAAGTTGTAGCAGTATGCTCTAAAGGCATTAAAGTATTTAAAGCTTTAGGTTTTGATGATAAAACCGCCCTTGAAGCTTTAAGTCCTTTAATGGCTTTTAATATGGAAAATATAGTAAAGCAAGGTTGTGTAGGAGCCCTTACAGGACCAGTACAAAGAGCTGATATACAAACTCTTGAAAAGCACTTGTCCTGTTTAAATGACCAACAAGACAGATTACTTTACTGTCTCTTGTCAAAAGAGCTTGTCACTTTGGCCAAACAAAAAGATCCTACAAAAGATTTTAACCACATAGATGACTTATTAAATAAGGAAATTAAGGAATCGTCATGAAAATTACAGTTGCAACTTTTGCAAAGCGAAAAGCAGAAAAGCAAAAGATCTCCATGCTTACTTGCTATGACTACACCACCGCTAAAATCATTAACCAAACTAATGTAGATGCTGTGTTAGTAGGTGATTCTGTAGGTAATGTAATGCTAGGTTATCCTGATACTCTATCAGTTACTATGGAGGATATGATAACTTACGGTCGTGCTGTAAGCCGTGGTTGCACTGAAAAGCTAGTCGTTATTGATATGCCCTTTATGTCTTATCAAGTATCCGTTGAACAAGCTTTAATCAATGCTGGTAGATTATTAAAAGAAGCTCGTGGTAATGCAGTTAAATTAGAAGGAGGGCAAAACATTTGTCCTCAAATTAAAGCTATGACTCAAGCAGGTATTCCTGTTATGGGACATTTAGGTATGACACCTCAATCTGTAAATGCCTTTGGTGGTAATAAAGTTCAAGGTAAAACAGAGGCTGCAGCTAAAAAACTTATTGAGGACGCACTTGCTTTACAAGAGGCTGGTTGCTTTGCCATTGTGTTAGAGTGTATTCCTCATAAATTAGCAGCAATTGTAACAGAGAAATTGTCCATTCCAACCATTGGTATCGGTGCAGGCGCTCAATGCGATGGTCAGATTCTGGTATATCAGGATATGCTTGGTATGTACAAAGACTTCTCACCTAAATTTGTAAAGCAC
The DNA here is from genome assembly GCA_023460615.1 of Pseudomonadota bacterium. Taxonomy (GTDB): domain Bacteria; phylum Pseudomonadota; class Gammaproteobacteria; order Enterobacterales; family Succinivibrionaceae; genus Succinivibrio. The sequence continues at coordinate 1,870 of JAEWPL010000202.1, forward strand.
TATGCTAACTTGTCAGATATCATGACAAATGCTTTTAATGATTATGATAAGGAAGTAAAAGAGCAAGCTTTCCCAAGTGAAGAACACACTTTTAAAATTGATGAAGAAGTATTAGAAAAGCTTTACTAAAATGACCAAAAGGTTATGCTGAGCATAACCTTTTGTTTAAGTTGTTTAAGCAAAATTAAGACTATTTCTTAACCTTACCTGATCTATTGGCATGTCTTGTGACAGAATCTAAGGCATCATAGTTCTTTGGACTGATGCTTGCAGATTTTTTCAAAATGTAAACTTTAATACAAGGTGTATTTACAGTTACACTCTTAATATCTGTTACACCCATTGGCTTTGGAATACCATTAGGAACATTAGTATCTAAAAGCTCAACCCACTCAGAGCTTACATCTAAAATAGGTAATTCAAAGGTACGCTCATTGTAAGTTTGGCTAAATAAGAAACACCAATTCTCATCTACATCGGAGTTTTTAGAGCAAATTGTTAAAGTAATCGCATCTCTATCAGGATTATTCCACTTGTCATCTGTCATAGGAGTGCCATCTATACTAAACCACTTTGCTTCAAAAGAAATGCCATTTACATGGTACATATCCCCATTTAAGGTCAATTCTCTTAGCATCTTTGATTTATTTCTAAGGTGGTTAATTCTGCCTATAAAATTGATGAATTCCACATTCTCTCTTGAGTAATCCCAATGTGTCCAAGACAATTCATTATCCTGGCAATATACGTTGTTATTACCTTTTTGAGTATGGGAGAACTCATCTCCTCCTAATAAATGAGGGATACCTTGAGAGATTAAAGTTGTAGCCATTAAATTACGCTTTAATAGCCAGCGACGTTTTAACACCTCAGGATCTTTAGTTGGACCTTCTACACCTTGATTTGAGGAGTAATTCTCATTGGTACCATCACGGTTCTCCTCGCCATTAGCCTCATTATATTTATGAGAATAGGACACTAGATCCTCAAGGGTAAAGCCGTCATGATAAGTAATGTAATTTACACTAGCATTGATGGAACGGTTATCTCTTGTAAAGATATCCCTTGAGCCCATAATTCTAGTGGCAAACTTGCCAATAAGTCCTTTGTCACCACGCCAAAAACGTCTTACAATATCGCGGAATTGATCATTTTGCTCAGACCAACCTTGTGGGAATTGACCTAAGCGATAACCATTAGGACCTACATCCCAAGGCTCTGCAATCATAATAGATTGAGCTAAACGGTCAATACAGAAACAGGATTTTAAGAATGCACCATCTGAGGCAAATTCATGGAAAGAGCTACCATGAGTTTCACGACATACTGTTACACCTAAATCAAATCTAAAACCATCGACTCTCATGTGTTTTGCCCAATAGATTAAAGAGTCTAGAATTAAATTTAAAGTAGGTCTAGCTTGTGCATTTACGGTATTACCACAGCCTGTTACATCATAGCAATTATTAAAATCGTAGTTGCCATATGGATCGCTTCTGTAGGTGTAATAATTTCTAGCATCAAGGCCTCGTAAACTTAATACACAGCCATTTTTTCCACCTTCAGCTGTATGGTTATAAACTACATCCAAAATCACCGCAATATTGTGTTTGTGTAGCTCTTTGACCATAGTTTTAAATTCTACTACAGCCTTTTGATACTCTACTGCATATTTAGGATCTGGTGCCATAAAATTGATAGGATTATAGCCCCAGTAGTTTACTAAACCTAATTTTGCTAAATGTGGCTCAGACATAAAGGCTGCAATAGGATTTAACTGAATTGCAGTTACACCTAGCTTTTTAAAATGATTGATAACGCTAGGATGACATAAACCTAAATATTTTCCACGTAACTTTTCAGGAACTAATGGATTTAATTTGGTTAAACCTTTAACGTTAGCTTCATAAATAATTAAACCGTCTCTACCAAAACTTGGATTAGGCACGTCTTCCCAATCAAATTCATTGGAGATCACAATACACTTAGGAATAAATTTAGCGTTGTTATTTAAGTATTCGTTGTAATTATAAGTAAAAGGCTTAGATAATAACTTAGCGTAAGGATCGGTAAGATAACGACCTTCTTTAAAGAATAAACCTCTATCAGGATCATTTTCACCTAAAGCTTCAATAGAATACAAGTCGCCTACAGTTACATTAGGTAAAAAGCCATACCAAATACTACCGCGCTTTTCAGGTAGAGCGACTTTATAAAGCTCTTTTTCTTGGCGATTAAAAATGTGAATGACAATTGAGCTGGCGTTTGGAGACCAAACTGCAAAATAACAGCCGTCTTTAGTTGGAGTTGCACCTAGTGGCACAAGCCGAAAATCGACATCAGGTGATAATTGTTTATTCATGATATGTAGCCTTTTATTATTATTTGTTACTAACTACTATTTATTATTTATATTACATACCTAAAAAAATTTTAAGCTAAAGTTAGATTATTACAAATACGGCGATCAAAAATTTAAAAAAAAGCCCCACACAAAGTGGAGCTTAAATCTATATAGAAAGGTTAATCTGAAATCTTTTTAATAAAGATTGTTGATAAAGGTGGTAAGTCTAATACGATGGAGTGGAAATTATTCTGCCATGAAATATTAGATGCAACCATCTTGTCATTGCCAGTACCGTAATTGCTACCCCAATACTTCTTATCGTCGGTATTGAAGATAACCTCGTAAGTACCAGGGGTTGGTACGCCTAAACGATAAGCAACATAAGGTACAGGAGTAAAGTTAGATACTGCAATGATAAAATCGTCGCCACAATTTCTTTGCATTGCAAAAACGCTGTGATCTGCATCATTTACATCTAACCACTTGAAAGCTTCAGGATTGTAATCCTCCTTCCACAAGCAAGGCTCTTTTCTGTAGAGATTGTTCAAATCTTTTACTAAAGCTTGAATACCTTGATGCTTAGGATACTTTAACAACCACCAGTCTAACTGAGCGTTGTCATTCCACTCGGAACCTTGACCAAACTCTGAACCCATGAAGTTTAGTTTCTTACCTGGATGAGCGTACTGATAACCTAAGTAAGCACGTAAGTTAGCTGCTTGTTGCCACTCATCGCCTGGCATCTTATATAGTAAAGAGTGCTTGCCGTGAGTTACTTCATCGTGAGAAATAGATAAGATAAAGTTCTCATTGTAAGCATAGATCATAGAGAAGGACATTTCTCCATGATGATATTTACGGAAGAATGGATCGGTTTGCATATATTCAAGAGAATCGTGCATCCAGCCCATATTCCACTTGAATTCAAAGCCTAAGCCACCTGAGTATGTAGGACGAGATACGCCTGTGAAAGCAGTGGATTCCTCAGCGATAGTTGTTGCATGAGGATACTTCTTATAAACGCACTCATTAAACCACTTTAAGAAACTTACAGCCTCATAATTGATGTTACCGCCATCTACATTTGGGATCCACTCGCCTTCTTTTCTTGAGTAATCCCAATAAAGCATAGAAGCTACAGCATCAACTCTTAAACCGTCAATATGATATAAGTCTAACCATACTAAAGCTGAAGCAATTAAGAATCTACGAACTGTATCACGACCAAAATCGTAAATTAAAGAGTTCCAATCAGGATGCCATCCACGACGAGGATCTTCATACTCGTAAACACAGGTACCATCAAACTTAGCAAGACCAAA
>JAEWPL010000203.1 GCA_023460615.1 Pseudomonadota bacterium
CTTCTATACATCTTATCTCTATATAAGAGCTTATTAGAGAACCCAGATAGAGATGTTCCACCTCAGGTATTTATCTTTGGTGCTAAGGCAGCTCCTGCTTACAAGTTAGCAAAAGACATCATCTATGCTATCAACGCAGTTGGCGAGAAGATCAACAACGACTTACGTATCAAGGGTAAGTTAAAGGTTGTATTCTTACCTAACTACAGAGTATCTCTTGCTGAGAAGATCATTCCAGCTGCTGATAATTCAGAGCAGATCTCTACAGCAGGTTACGAGGCATCAGGTACTTCTAACATGAAGTTTGCTATGAACGGTGCTTTAACCTTAGGTACTATGGACGGTGCTAACATCGAAATCGTTGAGAAGGCTGGTATTGAGAACAATATCATCTTCGGTCTATCAGTTGAAGAAGTACAAGCTCTTAAGGCTCGTGGCTACAATTCATGGGATTACTACAATGCTGATCATGAGTTGAAGTCAGTTCTAGACTGGTTAGACACTGATTACTTCACACCAGGTGAGCCAGGTGCATTATCATCAATTAAGAATTCATTACTACAAGGTGGTGATCCATTCTTAGTACTTGCTGATTTCGCATCTTACAAGGAAGCTCACGAGCGTGCACAAGCTTTATTCAAGGATAAGGCACGTTGGGCAAAGGCTGCTATGATGAACTCAGCTACAATGGGTATCTTCTCATCAGACAGATCAATGCACGATTACGCACGTGATATTTGGAACCTAAAGCCTATAGATGTTAAGTAATCTATAAGCTTGATTACAAGAAAGGCTCGCTTAGGCGGGCCTTTTTAGTAAGTGGTGATTTAAATTATGTAGACTTTTTTAGATTAGAGTTAGAATTAAAGTTAATGTGCAATTTTCTTTAGATAATCTAATCTCTAAAGATTTAGAACCTTTAAATCATATAGTTATTGCGGATAGGGAACTCTTAGTTCTTATTTGGACTGATATGCATGTAGGTGTTTTATTCTATGATTAAAATTTTAGATCCTGAAAAGCCGTACTATATATTAGTTCCAAAATCTGATGACTTTTCAGAAAGATTATACAGATATGAAATCTACAATGACAAAGGTGTAGATACCGATGCTTTTTTGTATATCGAGTTTCGTGAAGAATTCTATTATGAGATAGAGCAGAGGTTGTTTGATTTTATCAACAAACAATGCAATCTCTATATAAACATGTACGAAGAAGAGGTTATTGAACCTGAACAGTTATCAACAGTACTAGGCTTAACCAAAAACTCAATGGCTAACCTATCTTCAGAAGATGATAAATACCTAGACTTTTGCAAAGAGTTTATAGCACTTTTGAACTACGCAATTGAGCATCAACTTCCTGTTGGATTGTACTTTTAAAGTTTAAGAATCGTTTAAGTTGGATTACTTACTCTTAGGATACTCAATCTCATACGGCCAGTTAGAGATACCACCCATATCTAGTACATAGTAGTAACCTAAAGCATTGAGCTTTTTAGAAGCATCAATAGTACGTCTACCACTTCTGCAGTACACAATAATAGGCTTAGCTTTATCAGGTGCAATAGCACTTGCTGTCTCTTTTGTGATGTTGTTTACTGACAAGTTTACAGCTGTGGGAATAAAGCCACTGTCATACTCGTCCTTTTCACGCACATCAATAAGTAAGCATTGTCCAGATTGAATTAGCGCATAAGCACTTGGATGGTCAATTTTAGTAATCCCTGGATTGATAGTAAAAGATTGATTACTCATAAAGGTACCTTTAAAAAGCACTACCATTTGGTAGTGCCTTATATATTATTTTGCTTGAGATTGGATCTTCTTGACGATGTTAGTAGTAGAGCAACCATCTACAAAAGGTATGATGATAACTTTACCGCCATTTTGAAGCACTTGCTTGTGACCTGCAATTTGCTCCACTTTATAATCGCCGCCTTTTACAAGAATATCTGGTAGTACATTAGAGATTAGTCGCTCAGGGGTATCCTCATCGAAAGAGACTACGTAATCTACACAGTCTAAAGCAGCAAGCACTGTCATTCTGTCTTCAAGTTTAACAATAGGTCTTGTAGGACCTTTTAATCTACTTACAGAGTCATCAGAATTTACAGCTACTACAAGCTTATTACCTAAAGCTCTAGCTTGTTTTAAGTAGGTAACATGACCTGGATGGATGATATCAAAACAGCCATTGGTCATTACAATCTTTTGACCTTCTTGCTGTAATTGATGTACTACTTTGCAAAGTTCTTCTTGTGAGAGAATACCTTTGTTTCCATCCTGATTGATTAAGCCTAGAGCATTCATAAGCTCTTGAGGTGATACTGTTGAAGTACCAATCTTACCTACCACGATACCAGCTGCGCTGTTTGCGTATTCGCAGGAGGTTACAATATCTAAACCTGCTGCTAAGCAGGTGCCTAAAGTACCAATTACAGTGTCACCAGCACCTGTTACATCGTAAACTTCACGAGCATAGGTTGGTAGGTGAACTGCCTTACAGTTAGGTCTAATTAAAGACATACCGTCTTCAGAGCGAGTAACTAAAAGCATATCAAGCTTAAATTTTTCAATTAAAGCTAAAGCTTTTTCCTCTAAATCCTTATCGTCTTTTACTTTACCTACTACCGCCTCAAACTCTGACATATTAGGGGTAAGTAAAGTAGCTCCTGTGTATTTTGAGAAATCTGTACCCTTAGGATCTACAAGGGAGTAAATACCTTTTTGACGGCAGATTTGAATCATTTGCTGAACTGAAGCTAAGGAACCTTTACCGTAGTCTGAGAAGATCACAACTTTTGAGTCATTTAAGGAGCTTTCAAAAGCTTCGATGATGCCTTTAGTATCAACATCTGCAAAATTGTCTTCAAAATCTAAACGTAGTAATTGCTGATTACGACTTAGAATTCTAAGTTTAGTGATTGTAGGGTGAGTATTTGTTATCACAAAATTAGGGTTAATCTTATGAGCGCGCACTAAACCTTCTAAGGTTGCTGCGTTCTTATCCTCACCTACGATACCTACAAGGTTACAAGGCGCACCGAGTTTAGCAATATTGATAGCTACGTTAGCAGCTCCACCTGCTCTATCCTCATTACCAGTAACTCTAACCACTGGTACTGGTGCTTCAGGAGAAATTCTATTGCTAGGACCCGTCCAGTAACTGTCTAGCATTACATCGCCTACAACAGTTACCTTTTTAGTAAATAGAGTAGTTAAATCAAGACTCATAGCTTGTCCTTAAATAATGCCTGCACGCATTAGATCGTGTAAGTTAAAAGCACCAATTGGGTGGTTGTTGTCATCAACTACCACAAGTGAGTTGATCTTAAGATTATGCATTAGTGCAAGAGCATCAGCTGCTAGGGTATCTTGTTTTGCAATACCGCGTACATTTGAGCTCATAAAATCTTTGATAGGGGAATTGATAGTAGCGCCTTTCTCTAAAGAACGACGTAAGTCGCCATCAGTGTATACGCCTACAAGTTTATGCTCATCGTCAACAATGCAAATAAAGCCTAAAGTCTTTTGAGTCATCTCAAATAAAGCTTCTTTTAGACTTACTTTTACATTTACAACTGGAATTTCAGAACCAGTGTGCATAACATCCTGGCAGTGTACTAATAAACGTCTGCCTAAAGCTCCACCAGGGTGACTTAAAGCAAAGTCTTTTTCAGTAAAGCCACGAGCTTCGATTAAAGCTACCGCTAAAGCATCACCTATAGCAAGCTCAGCTGTTGAGCTTGAGGTTGGTGCTAAGTTAAGTGGGCAAGCTTCTCTTTGTACGTGAGCACTTAAAGTTACATTAGCAGCTTTACCTAAGGAGGAGTCTACATTACCAGTAATGGCAATTAGTGGAATTTGTCTTCTTTTAAGGATAGGAATTAAAACCTTAAGCTCAGAGCCTTCACCTGAGTTAGAGATTGCAATTACGCTATCGTCAGGACCTATCATTCCAAGATCACCGTGAGCTGCTTCTCCTGCTTGCACAAAGAAAGACTGTGTGCCAGTACTTGCTAAAGTAGATGCAATTTTTGTAGCTACATGACCTGATTTACCTACACCTGTTAGGATAACCTTACCCTTAGTGTCGAGCATGATTTGACAGGCTTTTGCAAAATTCTCATTGATGGTTGGTACTAAATCTAAAAGGGCTTGAGCTTCTTCTTTTAAAACTCTAATTCCAGCATTGATACAAGTGGTATTGAACAAGCTAGTTCTCCTTAAATTTTAAAAATGGATACGTATTTTAGCACAAAACAAGCCATAGTACTTTTAGCTTGGCTACAAAGTAAGTACTTAAATTAAGCTTTTGAACTTACAGATAAAACAAAAATATCTGTTCTAATTGTGTGAAAAAAGTCGCATTTTTACATAAAAACCACTACAATTAATAGCATCAAAAGCAATTCTAAAAAAAGAGCTCATGACTACAGTTAATAAAGTTTCACACAGCCCTAGTGACGTTTATATCTACATTGTAGTAGTTGCAATGATGGCAACTATTTTTGGCTTTAATTTAGGCTCAATGTTGTCTTCTAAAGCTAGACTAATCAACGTGTTTATGCTCGAGATTTACAGCTTAGATAGTATCCTAAGTACCTTCCTTATAGGCTCTTTAGTAGGTATCTTTTTAGGTGGTCGTCTTGCCTTTGACGCAGGTCGTGTGCAACCTTTACTTGGTAGTTTCGGTATTGGTGTATTAGGTCAATGTGCCTCAATTTTAGCACCAACCTTTAGTACCTTATTTATATCTGAGTTTGCCGTAGGTGTTTCTTTTGGTGTTTATCTTTTAACCTCAATTTGTTATATCAATGAGATTTCCTTTACTAACACTCGTGGTAAATGTGCTTGCTTAATTGGCACGTTTTTAACTCTTGGAGTGTTCAGCTCAATTCTTTTAAAAGATATCATTCCAAATAATTTAATTATCAGCAGCATTATCACTTTATGTTTATCAGCTTACTTACTGATTTTCTCCTACGTAAACTTACCAGAAAGCCCTCGCTGGCTTGCTTTGACAGATGCTTCTTATAAAGCCTTAAATATTTTAATTAGATTACGCGGATCAAACGCAGAGGCAGCAAGAGAGCTTGCTGCCATCAATGAGTCCGTATTAGGTGAGGATAGAGGTTTATCTTTATTCTTTAGAAACTCTGTTTATAGAACCTTAATTTGGCTAATGCTTTTTGTGGTGTTATCAGCTCATTTAGCTGGTATGAGTATTTTGCCTTATGAGGCTATGCAATTAGTTAGAATTTACAATGCAGCTGTAGGTCAAAGTGCTTACTATGGTGCTAATGAGATTAACTATCCGTTGCTTGTAATGGAGCTTATTGCAAGTGTTGTGGGTAACTTAATTACTTTCTTTTTAGTAGATAAAATTGGAAGAGTAAAATTACTTATTGCAACAAGCTTTGCTAACATTTTTGCGATTGTAATTTTATATATCTTCAACTTCGCTTTGTTATCAAGTTTGGGTACCTTTGCTGTAAGTTTAGCTATTACTTTATATATCTTTAGCAGTATCGTCTTTGCTAATGTCTTCTTATTTGTATTATTACCAGAGCTACTACCAGCAAAAGGCAGAGAGCTTGGCTTGACCATTATCTTAATTGCTAACGTAGCCTTGTTAATGATTGGTATCTATTTCTTTGACAATGCCTTACGTGGTATTGGTATCTTAAAAGTATTAGGCGTATTCTTATTCTCAACTTGCGTAATGCTAACTTTAATCTTTAAGTTATTGCCAGAAACTAGCTTACATTTACTTGAAGCTATCGAGAATGAGATCTTTAATACCCGTTCAATTAAATCCTTAAAATCTAAGATCGGAAAATAATTTCATGATAAGAGATAGAGTAAAAGATGAGGCCTTTTTGTCTCAAAAAGCTGAAGATGCAACACTTGACGATGTTAGTGTAGCTGAAGATCTTGTAGATACACTAAAAGCTCACAGCCATGAGTGTGTAGGCTTAGCAGCAAATATGATTGGTGTAAATAAGCGCATCATCGCTTTCTACAATGGTCAGTATATTTGGACCATGTTTAATCCAGAAATCATCAAAACTAACAAAGAATATGAAGCAGTTGAAGGTTGTTTGTCTTTAGAAGGTAAGAGAAAAGCTAAACGCTTTAAGACCATTAAGGTAAGATTCTTGATGAATGATTTCTCCTCTCATACTATGGTCTTCAAAGGCATCACCGCTCAAATCATTCAGCATGAGATTGATCATACCAACGGTATTTTAATTTAGTTGTTTATTTTTGAGGATAGCTCTTTTAAAAATAGAACTAACTCATGAACATGTGTTGACGGATCGTCTGTACCATTTTGACTTGCTTCATCTAGAACTTTTGTCGCATTTAATATAGCTTTCTCTGTTAATTTGTAATATTCAGAAAAATCCTGAGTGTCAGCTTTAGAATAAGAAGGATCAAATTCTTTTAGCTGATTGATTACCTTTTGGACTGGATCTTTTGATGAGTAGCATGGCGCTGTTGTAAATTTATGGTGTAGTAAAAGCCAAAACTCAAAACAAGGAACTGAGTTCGCTGCTTTATATTTTTGAAAAGCTTTAGCTTGTAAAGCCTCTAAAGTTTCTTGATATTTATCGTGACGATCTTTGTCAAACACACAAAATACGAAGTCATAGTCATTATTCTTGCAGTATACTTTACGAGCTGAATTTAGCACATTATCTGGAGATGAACCTCTAACTGTTGTTTTTACATCAACATTAGTTTGAATTCTAAGTTTTGATATTAATCCTTTGAAATAATTAATTTCGGTGTTTTCACCTTCACACACAATTAGTACAGAACTGTACATGCGTTTTGACAAATTCTTTCTTTTAATTGATGAATTTCTTGAATTTCTTAAATTACCAATCTTTTGACTATGTTTCATTGTAAAAATGTAGTGTTTACCGTTGTGAAAGACTAATTTTCTAAAATCAATTTATATAATTGTGCTTCAAGAGAATATGAATCAACATGAGGAAGAGCTCCATATTTACCACGTAGATAATTAACGTCTATTTTTTCTTTAGCACTTCCTTTGAGTGGTTTAAAGTCAGTTAATGGAAACAAAATTGTTTGTTGCTTGTCATTACGCTTAGAAAACCAAATCTGATCTCTTCTAAAAATATCTTGAGTTAGAATTGAGGTTTCGTGTGTTGTAAAAATTAGTTGAGCATTTTTTGGATTTGTTTTAGGAGAATGAAACAAATCAACTAAGAATTCCGTTAGTTTAGGATGCAAGCTAATATTTAGCTCGTCTACAACTAAAACATTTCCATTTTTTAAGACATCAATAAAAGGTCCTGCAAAAGCAAATAAGCGTTTAGTTCCTTCTGATTCATCTCTATCTAAATCAAACTCAACTGGATTTTGATGATCATCATAGTGGGTAGTTCGAACGTCTAATCTAAACATACCTTCGTGATTTTTCTCCATTTTAGATCTGATGGATTCTGAGATTACTCCGTTAATTTTTTCAAAATCAACAGGCTCCTTTTTAACAGAAAAGTCACTAATTTGAAGATCAGCAGCCTTTAAAAATTTTAAAACGATTCCTTTTTGGTTATTGAAGAATAAATCTGCAGTGTAATAAGGATCAATCAAATCGGTTCTAAAAACAATCTTTAATTGTTTAGAAAAGAAGTCGTACAAAGGTCTTAAAGTTTTGCAATTAAGAGCTACACTGTTAGTTAAGAATAACACCTTATCTCTCGTAGTCTGTTGCCAAATTGAACGTGCTCCTTTAATGTTATTTGTCACATTCCAGTCGTAAAAATTTTTTTCGCTATCAAAAACTCTTTCAAAATATACCTTTTTTCTTCCTGTGATATTTGGATGGACATAAAGCCATTCACTTACAATTTTGTCTTTCGTGCAGGAAAAACCGTATTGATATCTATCACCATCTATCACAATATTGATTTCAAAAAGTGATGGGGCATTCTTTGTATCTTGCGCAAGTAAAAAAGAAGTTACTGGTAATGGCGCTTCAATAGAATTGCAAGTGGTTACGATTAGAGCCATCACTTGAAGTGCTTTTAAGAAATTAGTTTTGCCACTAGCATTCGCACCATACAAAACGCATGATTTTAAAAGCTTTAGCTTACCGTTGCAGTCAAACGTATTAGACGGTAGCTCTTTACCTAAATCAGAAACTAAGCTTAATTTTTGCTCTTCGGCAATTGAGTGAAAATTTTCTACTGAAAATGATAGTAACATAGCTAAAACCTTTGATTATAGAAAAATATTCTATTTTTTGTAATTATAGCATAGATTTGAATGCTTATTAAAACAAGAGAAAAGACATACGGATCCAAAATTCTGGTGGAAAATTCAAGAAAAAAAGATTTGACGCTAGGAGCTTATAAGCAGTGCTAAATCACAGGAATTAAGGTTTTGCTTTGAATTATTTGCTAACTTAGATATCAAATAATACAAAAAGAGATCTCTAAAACTTGAGATCTCTTTATTTGATATTTTTGTATTACGGCAAGTGACTTACTATTTCTTCAAGCCTTGATTGATCTGATCAATGTGCTCAACTTTTAAGTCACCTTGTGCGTATAACAAGGATAGTCTTGAAAGAATATAAGTATAACGAGCTTGAGCAGATTTCTGCATAGCATCGTATAGGTTCTGAGTTGCGTTTAGCACATCAGTCATAGTACGAGTACCAACCTCATAACCAGCCTTAGTTGCAGATAGAGCAGAGTCTGCTGATACTTTATAGTTATTGTATGCAGTAACTGAGCTAATAGCTGCATTTACGTTGTTGTAGCTGTTGCTTACGTTAGTAAGTAAAGTTCTGTGAGCTTTCTCTAAGCCTTCTTGAGCATAGATGTAGTTAGCTTGAGCCTTATCTACAGCAGCAGAAGTTGCGCCACCGTGGAAGATAGGAATATTTAAGGTTAAACCAACTGAATGTGCCCAGGAGTTGTTATCAACAAAGCCAGCTTGTGCTATTTGAGTGTCATACTCAGTATAGCCTGTTTGTGCACTTGCATTAAAATCTAATGTAGGCTCGTGACCTGATCTTGCAAGAGTGATGTTGTCTTTAGCAATATCACGGCTAATTACAGCTTGTTGCAAAGCTAGGTTGTTCTCCTCAGCCTTTTTGGTGATCTTGATAAGATCGTTGCTTACTGAAGCTGCTGCAAACTTATTTTCATCAATCTTTGCAAGTTTATTAACGTCGATTTCACGACCTATAAGCATACGAATTTCACTCTTTGAATTGATAAGAGCATTTTCGGCGGCAATAACCGCTGCATTTGATAAGTCGTAAGCAGCTTGTGCTTCAAGCTTATCTGTTTGAGCAATTAAGCCAACATTGAAACGACGATTAGCTTCTGACAATTGTCTTTTTAAAGCAGCGTTGTTTGCTTTTTGGAACTTTAAAGTATCAGCTGCATTTAACACGTTAAAGTAAGCGTTACTTACTCTAACAATTAGATTCTGTTGAGCATCAGCATAAGCAAGATCTTTTAAGGTTGCTGTTTTTTCAGCAATTGAACGGTTAGCCCAGCTTGAATGTCTCCATAAAGTCTGAGATAAGTTGATAGCACCTGTAGCTTGCTTGTTGTTACCACGAGCTTTGTAAGCATCGATTACGTTAGTTCTTGTTCTAGAAAGATTTCCTATAACATCGATTTGTGGTAATAGGGCAGCAGTAGCTTCTGATAAGCCAGCATGAGCAGCATCTGCCTCAGCTTTAGCTTGAGAAACTAGAGTATCTCTTTGTAGAGCTTCTTTATAGATGTCTAATAGATCTTCAGCATAAGTAGATAGTGATAAGCTAGATAACAAAGCTAAAGAAACTAGTGAAACTTTGAAATTCATGGATATCCCCAAAATACAATAATTTTGTAAATTATAACAATAGTAAAGTTAAAGGGGTACAGAAAAACCGTCTATATTGGTCAAATAACTTAAATTTGTTTGTTGAGAAAAGAAAGGTGATTTGGTGGAGCTAATCGGGATCGAACCGATGACCTCTTGCATGCCATGCAAGCGCTCTCCCAACTGAGCTATAACCCCAAAGAAATTAGTTAGATGGTGGAGGTAAACGGGATCGAACCGTTGACCCTCTGCTTGCAAAGCAGATGCTCTCCCAGCTGAGCTATACCCCCGCTTGATGAGTACTTTTAAGACAACGCTTGTCGTTAAAAGCCGTTACATTATATAACTAATAAATTTAACGTCAATATTTTTTTTAACTTTTTTAAAGGCTATTTTTTACAAAATTACTTAAATCGCATTTATATGCTTGTTGTAATCAACTCTAGAAATGGTTTGACTCCAGTCACTTTATGACTTTGGCTTCTTTTTTCTAAAAATAAATTCCAAAATCAAAAATGGTATTAGCGCAATACCAATTATTGATCCTACTAAATATGCAATACTATCAGAGCTTATAAAGCCATAATTGAATACTTTTAACAGGTTAACAATGTGATTAGAACGAAGTAGCTCTGTGTTGTGAGAGCCTACTGCATAAAATAAAGAGAGTAGTGATATACCAAAGCCTATAAGATAGCCAAATACAAATAGTTTTAGGTGTTTCATTTGTTTTCCAAGAAAGATTAAGAATTATTGGCCTTATTTAGGTGAGACTATGTCTTTAAAGTGGAGCAAGTGACGGGAATCGAACCCGCGCCAGGAGCTTGGGAAGCTACAGTTCTACCATTAAACTACACTTGCAGACACGGTCATGAAATGACCGTGTAATAATACAACAATTTAAAATTAAATTGCTAGTTTTCTTTTTATATACTGAATACTATCAGTGATGGTATTAGTATCTGTAGCTGAAGATGCTGAGGTTACACACTTTAAGCCTTGGTAGTCACCATCAATTAGTTCACCATAGCAAGTAAGTGGTAATACTTGACCTAAAATCTTAAGTCCCATGGACTTTAATTCACGGCAGGTAGCCACGGTATATTCAGCTCCTTTAGTATATAAAGCTTGTACATCAGGACGACGTGCTAAAACCTTTTGTACAATCTGACCGTAAGCTGTGGAGATAATATCTAAAGCCTCAGTTTGAGTACGATTAGTCTTCATGAGCATTTCTTGATACTCTTGAGTTAACTGATTGTTTATTTCCATATTGTCAGAGACTGCAAAGGCTATGGTGTAGGCATTAAACTTGGTTGTAATCTCATCTACTACACGGTTAATTTCAGCTAAACGGTGTTGCTGATCTTCAAGTAACTC
>JAEWPL010000204.1 GCA_023460615.1 Pseudomonadota bacterium
GTGTATAGGTACGGTTACCCTCAGCATTGATTTGAGAGTCGTTTTGAGTGTCTGACAATACAAAGAAACCATTACCTGAGATTGCCATATCAAGATTGTTGCCAGTGTCACCAGATAGGGATCCTTGTTTAAACTGCTGAGCTACAGTAGTGGTAGTAACACCCATACCAGTTGCAGTCTTGGTGCTAGCAAAAACGCTGTTGCAGTATAAATCAGCAAATTCAGCACGAGATCTCTTAAAACCGTAAGAGTTAGCGTTGGCAATGTTGTTAGAGGTGGTGTCTAAGTATTTTTGAGCGCCATTTAAGCCAGAAATTGATGTGTTAAACATAATGTTTCTCCAATTTGATAGTTAATTTATTTTCTCTCTTGAGCATTTTTTATTTTGGGGTTTTGCCCCTTGTATTTATCTTGTTGCAAAGGGTGTGCCAATTTTTAAAATAATGGTTAATATATTGATTTATAATAAAAATTAAAGTTTAAAAAAGGTAATTTGCCATGGAAGGCAAGAGGGAAATTCTTGCCACTTGTGACAAAATGGCAATATAAAAGGTGGCAAATGAAAATTTTTGAAGGTTAAAATTGGGAAGATTTAAAAGTCCTTGTAAGAGCTTACAAGGACCAAAGTTGACTATAAGATTTTAGAATTGATTTTATAGCTGTTCTCGATGCGATTACGCTTGTAGTTAGCTGCAAAATTCTTATAGGCAATCAAGAAAGCTAATACAAAGAAACCACCTGGTGGCAAGATTGCTACCATGATAGTGTAGTCACTATCAATTAGAGTGCACTCAAGTCCTTGACCAAAGCTACCTAGCAAGGAAGCAGCACCTTGCATAAAAGTGCCTTGACCTAAGATCTCACGAATAGAACCTACTACAAATAATACGATAGCAAAACCTAAGCCATTACCTAGGGCATCAAAAAAAGAGTAAATAGCATTGTTGTTTTTAGCAAAAGCTTCAGCTCTACCCATAATGATACAGTTAGATACAATCAAAGCTAGGTAAATACCTAACTGACTGTATAAGTCAGGTAAATATGCTTCCACATAAGATCTTACGATAGTAACTAATGAAGCAATAAACAATACATAGATTGGAATTCTAACCTCTTTGTAAATTATCTTGCGTAAAAGAGAAATTACAATAGAGGACATACATAAAACTACTAAGGTAGCTATAGCTAAACCAAGAGCACTTACTGCTGTTGAGGTAACCGCAAGCAGTGGACATAGTCCTAAAAGCTGGCATAGACCAGGATTGTTCTTCCAAATACCTTGAAATAGAACTTTTACAATACTGTTTTTAGGAGCTTTATCAGCTAGTTTTCCTTCAACAGTCTCAATATTGTTATTCATCAGTGAACCTTGCATTTACTTAAAGTATGAATATCGATGGAATTTAGGGCTTCTAGTGCATTATAGGTGGCAATAACTGTCGCACGACTGGTGATAGAGGCACCGGTAATATAATCAAAATCGCCACCATATTTTTTAACTTCCCAAGTGTGAGAATGTAAATTCTTGCCATTGAATTGATCTAAGAAGTTGCCATGATCTCTATCAACCTTGTCACCTAAACCTGGGGTTTCTAAAGAGTAGTGGATATCAGCTTTATAAACGTTTTTATCTTTATCAAAGCCTGCAATCATCACTAAAGGATTAGAGTAACCTTGGGAGGTTTGATAGGTGAGTACGTAGCCTAAAATCTTATTGTCCTTGCTTGAGACAAAAAGCTTTTGGTTATGACCAATATAAGGATCTTTTCTTACGTTATAGCAAGTAATAGTGTAACCTTTTACTTTAGCCTCAGGTGGTAGTAAATCATTTATCCTTGCCTTGATAGAGTGACTTTCGTTTTGAGCAATTACTTCTTTGGTGCTGTGATCTACAAACATGACTAAAGCACAACAAGCACCAGCTACAATACTTAAAGATAAACCTGCAACAAAAGCTCTTAAAGGCTTGAAGGAAGACTTTTGATCTTTGTTCTCATCCACACCTAATACTTTTTTCATATCGTCATGCATCTTATAGATCTCCTTTCTTGTAGCCAACACCAAAGGAGCGACGGTGAGTTAATACGTCGATAAGTGGTGCGCAAGCATTTGACAGCATTACGGCAAAAGCTACTGCATCAGAGTAAGAGCCAAAGGCACGTAAAATCACGATTAAAAAAGCCGCTAACATAGAGAAGTAAATTCTGCCTTTAGCAGTACCTGCATTGGTAACGGGATCGGTAATGATATAAAAACCACAAAGAATAACACCACCATAGAGTAAGTTCTCTGTAAAGGTATAGAACACACTTGGATAAAAGTGATGTAAAACTATGGCTAAAACGGCAAAACTTGTAAAGAAAGTAAATACAATTCTAAATAGGATGATTCTGCAACCAATTAAGATTAAACCACCAACAAGATAAGAAATAGCCAAAGCTATATAAGCTTGATTTTGACTTGTGGAAAAGTCAGCTTCTGTAAGCTCATTTAAAGTTTTTGCTTTACGAGAGGTCTTAACCTTTTCTAAGAAGGTAGCACCTGTAATGGCATCAAGCTTTTCTAAAATGCCTTGACCTTGTTGTAATTCCTCTTTGTCATTAGAGTTATCTGAAAGGTTTAAAGCTTCCACTAAATGCTTTAGGTTTTCAGGATCTTCACCTTTGTATATAACATCAACAGTTGCAGTTAAACTTGCCTGACTATAAGCAAAAGGTGCAGGTACTACCCAAGTTATGCCCATGATTTTAGGGCAGGAAATAACTAAAAAGATAAAAGCTGCCATCGCAGGGTTAAAGATGTTATGTCCTAAACCACCAAACACTGCTTTAACTACAATAATAGCAAACACAGTGGCAATCACACTGTAGTAGACAGGTAATAGTGGGGGCAAAGTTAAAGCTAAAATCATCGCTGTCACAAGATAGGACAAGTCAGATAGATAGTGTAAAAGATTACGTTTGCGTAATAGAGCAACTAAACACTCACAGATTAAAGCTGTAACAGTACAGTTTACAAATTGCCAGAATATGCCAAAACCAAAGTAGAAGATGGCTACCATAAAGGCTGGAATTAAGCTTAATAGCACTATCAGCATGATCTTTTGTGTAGTCATGCTAGCTTTAAGGTGAGGCGCAGTCTCTAAACCTAATATTTGTCTTACTACGCCTTTAGATTCACTGATATTCATATATTTATTTCTTAGATCTTAATGTTTTCTTTTTTAATACTTCAGGAAGCTTGTTGTTCTCAACCTTTTTATCAAATTGAGCACTCATTAAAACTTGAGCTACAGTCTTTTTACGCTCTGGGTTTTGTAAAGCATCATTAGGCTCTAAACCTACTAAAGCATGAGTAGTATAGTTATCAACTACTTCATCATAGTACTTGATATTTAAAGTATCAGTACGTACTGCAGCTTGTCGTCTTAAATTAAATGGTAAATCGTTTTTGTGAGCTTCTTTTTCTTGTTGTAGTTTCTTAGCAAGAGCCTCTTGCTCAAGTCTTGCTTTAGCAAGTGGATTGTCCATGTGACCTTCATGTTTTGAGATCTCAATGGCCTTACGCTCTTGATTTTTAATGCGCTCTACAGTTTGACTCTCGTCGTTTACCTCACCTGATAGTGGGGTAGTAGCGCCCTTTAATAAAGCTTCTTTACGAGCCTTTGCTTTGGCTTTAGCTTCTTCAAGAGCCTTTTGACGGGAGGCTTGTAACTCCTCAGGAGTCATCTTAGCTTCAGCTTCTTTTTGAGCCTTAATTCTAGCTAAAGCTTCTTCCTTCTTCTTTTGGCGAGCTAGCTCTTCCTCGTGTAAACGCTGTTGCTTTGCTGCCATACGCTCTTTGGCTCTAGCATTGCGTTTTTCAGCTTCATGGATATGCTTTTCAACAGCTTTTTCATATCTAAATTGAGCTGTAAGTGGAATAAAGGATGGGCATACATATGCACAAGCACCACATAAGGTACAATCTTTAATACCACATTTTTGAGCGGCAGCGTGGTTTGAGGCTTTAGATTGACTGTACATTTGATATGGTACAAGTCTACTTGGGCAGACACGTGCACAACGACCACAACGGATGCAGTTAGTTTGCTCTTTTAATTTTGGTATTTGCTTGCTACTTGGGGCTAACACACAGCTTGCAGCCTTGGTAATAGGCACATCAATAGTAGGTAAGGTAAAGCCCATCATCGGTCCACCTAAGATAACTCTTTGGTGGTACTCTGGATTTAATCCAAAATTACTTAGAATAAAACGTACAGATGTACCTAATCTTACACGTACATTACCTTGATGTTTAAAGTTATCACCAGTTACGGTAATGACACGCTCTGTTAAAGGTTTACCATCGACAATTGCTTCTTTTACTGCAAGTACAGTACCTACATTGTCTACTACGATGCCACATTCTGAAGTGTGTACGTTATAAGGTACTTCAATACCGGTGATGATCTTAATTAGGTTTCTAGCAGCACCTGATGGATAGACAGTAGGGATTACGCGCACTGTAGCAATGCCTTTACAAGCAACTTCCATTGCTTGAATGGCTTTGTGTTTATTGTCTTCAATGGCGACTACGGTGACGGTAGGTTTTAGAATTTTATTTAAGATAGCTATGCCTTTGGCAATGTCTGTTGCTTGCTCTTGCATAATTCTATCGTCGCAAGTAATTGCAGGCTCACATTCACAACCGTTAATGATTAAAACTTTACAGCCATCTTTAGCATCATCTAAAGCTGAACGTAACTTAGCTTCAGTTTGGAATACTGCACCACCTAAACCTTCAATACCGTAAGAGCGAATACGCTCTAAAAGAGTGTTGTTATCAACACTCTCCCAATTTGCAATTGGATTGTAAGGCTCACTCTCATCAAGACCATCTGGCTTAATAGAAATACACAAATCTGTATAACCACTAGGATGAGGTAATACTTCCTTTGAGATGGCACTAATAGTACCTGAGGTACTTGCGTGAACTGGTACAAAACGGCCTGAGGCTACAGTAAGTGGTTGACCACGCTTTACGTGATCTCCAACGTTTACTAGGATTTCGCCTTCAGGACCTAAATGACGACTTAGTGGAATAGTAATTAAAGATGGGATCTTTAAGGTTTCAATCACACAGTTACTAGTATCTTTAAGCTCTTGAGGTTTAATGCCTCCAAAGAACTTCCAAATCTTGCCGTTGGCTATTTTTTGTAATAAAGGTGTTGCCATACTAATTACCGCTCTTAATTTGAACTGAGTGAATGTTCCAATTAAAGTGTTCTAAAGTATGATCTTGTCTTATCATCTCAATACACTTTTCAGGGCAAGTTGCTACACACTCATCACAACCAATACATTCTTTAGGATCTACCACGTGAGCTTGTTTTAATACACCTGAGATAGCATCTACAGGACACTTTCTCTTGCATTTACCGCAGCCTGTGCATTTCTCATCGTGAATATAAGCAACTGTTCTTGGGGTAAATAGTTGCTCCTCGTAATCTTGACCTGACTCTAAAGAAGATCCTGTAAGCTCTGACAATTGTTTTGCCACATCAGCTCCAGCTGGCTTACATAAATTAGCCTGAGCCTCGTGATTAGCAAGAGCACTTGCATAAGCTTGACAGCCTGGATATCCACATTGACCGCAGTTAATACCAGGTAGTAATTTCTCTATACGTTTTTGGGCACTGTTAGAGTTTTTATCAGTAAAACTGTAAAGCACAGATAATACATAGCCAATTACTAGCAGGGATAGGCACAAATAAAGAACAAATTTAACTTCTATCATGCAGCACTTCCTATAAAGCCAGCAAAGCCCATAAAGGATAATGAAAGTAAACCAGCGGTGATAAGTGCAATAGCAGTATTTTTAAATGGCTCTGGTACATCTGCTATAGCAAGTCTTTCGCGAATGGCACTAAATAAAACTAACACTAAAGTAAAACCAACACCTGCACCTAGTGCAAAGACAACGGCTTCAACAAAAGTATAAGATAAAGAATTTTGTAAAAGTACTAAGCCTAATACCACGCAATTGGTGGTAATTAAAGGCAGATAAATACCTAAGGCATTGTATAAATCAATGGAGATATATCTGATGACGATTTCAACTAATTGCACGGAGATTGCGATGATGACAATATCCATGATTAAGTCTAGGGAGTCTAAGTTGTACTTTTCAAGCACAAAGTAATTCATACCAAAGCAAGAAGCGCTAGTTATTAACAGTACAAAGGTAGTGGCTAGTCCCATACCTAAAGCTGCACTGATCTTATTTGAAACGCCTAAAAATGGGCACAAGCCTAAAAATCTAACTAGTACGAAATTGTTTACAATTGCCGCACCAAAAAATAAAAATAGCAAATGAGCCATGTTGTGATATTCTCGAAAATATTATAATGAGTGTTAATTATTA
>JAEWPL010000205.1 GCA_023460615.1 Pseudomonadota bacterium
ATTCAAAAGTCCACAGTTGGTGATCTCTTGATGCAGATATTCACAAATCTTTTTTAATCTTTGACGTCTGTCCTGACACTTTTGCACATAATCTAACATGAAAGCATTGTGCTCAAAGCTTAGTGGAGATAAAGCTGTAGAAAAGATTAACTCTCTTGTAACATTGATAAAATATTCTCTTGCTACTTCATTACAGATAAGAGCAGCTCCTTGAGAGCCTAGTGCTTTACCAAAAGTAGTAAGGATAAAATCGACATCTTTTACATAGCCTAAACTTGCACACAATCCTGCTCCATTGTCGTTATAAAGACCAAAAGAGTGCGCCTCATCTACATACAAATAAACTTTATCAAAACGTTTTTTTATGGCTATTAACTTATCTAAATCACACTTATCACCATCCATACTAAAAATGGCTTCAGTGACCACAATAATTTGGTCATACTCTTCATAATACTCAGTGATAAGCTTTTCTAAATGCTCATAATCATTATGAGCAAACCTCAAGGCTTTACCTTGAGCATTTTGCATGCCATTGATAATAGAAGCATGGGCTAATTTGTCTGCTAAAATTAAAGTTTCTTTTGTTGCTAAAGCAGCAATGATGCCTGAATTAGCAGCAAAGCCACTATTAAAAAACAAAGCTTTTTTTGAAAATAACTTTTCTATTTTATTTTGCGCTTTAGCATAACTTTCCTGCGCACCTGTAAGCAAAGGAGAGCCTGAGGAGCTTAATCTGATGTTTTTAGGATCTACAGAGGATAAAAACTCCTCAGTAAGCTTTTGATCACAAGCTAGTCCTAAATAATCATTTGAAGATAGATTAAGATACTTCTCACCTTTAAGATAGATGTAATTACCAAACTGCTTTTTACTTACAATAGCTCTTAGTTGACCGATACTTTTACGATCCTCTAAAAGAGTTTGCATTTTCTGATATAAATTCATAATAGTAGCTAACGTGGGCAAATAAATGCTGATTTTAACAGAATACAAGGCTTTAGAAAAAGCGTTCTTTACAAAGGCATTAAACTAAAAATTAGAAAGCGTACAAAAAAGTGCACAAAAAAATAGCGATAAGTATAAAAATTTGCACTAATAAAATGTATAATAATCAAATTTCTTTATCAAAAGATTATAATAAAGTCAAACATAATTAAAAAAGGTTAAAAAGTGATCACAGCTATTTCAAATCTAGAGCCTAAGTCTTTGTGGAACATTTTCGGGGAGATTACAAATATTCCTCGCCCATCTGATCATGAAGAAAAAATTGCAGACTTTATTATCAATTTTGCTAAAACCCACAATTTAAAGTGGGAGCAAGATCCTATAGGCAATGTCATAGTAGATATTGCTGCTACTGATGATAAAAAGCACAGTCCATGTGTGATTTTACAAGGTCACATGGATATGGTAGCTGTAGTTGAAAACGGCTATGAGCATGACTTTTTAAACGCACCAATTGAAGCGTATGTAGATAAAAACAAAATTAGAGCAAAGCATACTACTTTAGGTGCAGATAACGGCATTGCTATTGCCATGATGCTCGCTTTAGTCAAAGAGCAAAACTTATCCCACGGTCCTTTAAGATTTATTTTCACTGTCTGTGAAGAAACTTCTATGAAAGGTGCTTTAAACCTTGATAAAAAATATTTACAAGGTGATTATCTAATCAATCTAGATTCAGAGGATAACGGTTATTTATTTGTAGCCTGTGCTGGCTCTGCTGATATCAACATCAAATTCAATTACGAACCAGTTAAAACAGAAAACACTAAAGCTATAACCTTTAATTTAACTGGTTTTAAAGGTGGCCATTCTGGTGCAGACATCCATTTAGGTAGAGCTAATGCTATTAAGTTACTTGCTGCGATTTTGAATAATCTAAGTGACAATTTTGATTTCTTTATTCAAGATCTGCAAGGTGGTACTGTAAGAAACTCAATTCCAGCTAAAGCTAGTGTTACTGTTGCTGTAGATGTAAATCAATTTGACGAGTTTAAAAATGCCTTTAAACAGCAATTTGACAAGCAACGCAAGATTTATGAAGATACAGATCCTGCTTTAGACTACACTATAGCTTCTGCTTTAGTTACAGAAGCTTTAGCTACAAGTCAAACTTTAGATTTAATTCATCTATTACAAGCACTACCAGATGGTGTAGCAAAGATTTCTCCAATTTACGAAGGTAACATTATTCAAACCTCAATTAACACAGGTGTAGTAAGTACAGAGAAAAACTGTGTAAATATATGTTTATTACCTCGTTCTTTATCTAACCTTGAGTTAGAGGAAATGATTAACAAAGTTGTAGCTTTATGCGATCTTGTAGAAGAAGATCTTGAAGTTGAAGTTTCAAATCAACATCAAGCATGGTGTTCACCAAAAGAGAACAAACTTATAGATGTATTAAAACAAACCTATAAACAAGAAACTTCTCAAGAGTTAAAAATTACAGCTTTACACGCAGGGGTTGAATGCGCTCAGTTTGCAGCTTTAAACCCACAATTACAATTAGTATCTATTGGTCCTACTATTGAGCATCCACATTCTATTGATGAATCATTAGATATCAAAGGCACCAAAGAAATTTATTCAACCTTAGTTCGCGCTTTAGCGATGCTTTAATTACAGGAAGGTAAATTATGCGTCAGAACACTAGTTCTCCACGAGCTTCACTTCCATTTCAATGCTTTCATACTTGTACTGCACCTAATTTAGCATCTAAGGTTGCAGTATTATTTGTAAGAGGCGCAAATCATAATAGATTGAAGATCTCCATTGCTACCTTTAGTGAAAATGAAGATCACACTACCCAAATGCAGTACACAGGCTCTTGCTCTGGCATTCACCGCTTTGAAGCACCTTTGACTGCAGATAAAAGCCAAAACTTACTCACCTATTACTTTAAAATTGCCTTAAAAGACGAGAATGACAATATCGTTGATGTGGTATGGTATAGCTCTTTAGGTATGTCAAGAGAAACACCACTAAGACAACATTGCTATGCTATCGAACTATTCAATCCTCATCCACAATGGGCAATTGATTCTATTTTCTATCAGATTTATCCTGATAAGTTTGCCTCCTCTAGAGGCTACTTCACTGTAGATGGTAATAAAGTAGCAACTGATGGTCCTATCAAGAACAAGGAATTTGAGTTTGCTAACATTGACGATACCCACTGCGGGGGTGATCTTGATGGTGTAGCAACTATGCTACCTTACATCAGAAGCTTAGGTTGTGACTCTATCTATTTAAGTCCTATTTTCAAAGCATCTACTGTGCATAAGTTCGATACTGAAGACTATGATATGGTAGATCCTCACTTTGGTGGTAATGGTGCCTTAAAGAGACTTAGAACTGTAGCTCTAGGCTATGAGATGAAGATCATTTTACATGGTACTTTTAACCATACAGGTGACTCTCATCCTTGGTTTGACCGTCAAGAACGTACTGGTAAAGGTGCTTTAAGACATAAAGACTCCCCTTATCGTGAGATGTATACCTTTACCTCAGAAGGTGAACCTTATATCTCAGATGGTAAGGCAAATTATCCAAAACTTGACTATTCAAGCTATTTGACTCGTCATGCAATTTTTGAAGGCGAAAACAGTATCATCAAAAAGTGGCTTCGTGCACCATACGGCATTGATGGCTGGGTAATTGATGATGCCTCACAAGTAGGTGATGATGGTAAAGCTAAAAACAATCTAGAAAGATTGTCAGCTATGTGTCAATCTGCAAGAAACAGCCACTTAGATTGTTTAATGCTAGGTCAATTTGGATCCGATCCACGATATGCAATCTGCTCTGAAGGTAACGTAGATGGCACTATCAACTACACAGGTTTTATAAGCCCAATTAGAGCTTTCTTTGGTGGTGTAAACTTGCATGGAGATCCAACTCCTTACACAGGTGACGATTTAAGACGTGCTTGTGAGGAATTCTCAGTTGGTGTCTCCCAACAAGTTAAATTGTGCCTTGTAAATCAATTAGACAATTGTAAGATTTCTCGTTTCTACGACATTATTGGCGCTGATAAATATCTATACTTAGCAGCCCTTGCTTGTCTATTTACTTGGCGTGGTATTCCTTGTGTATACCAAGGTGATGAACTTGGTGATGTGATTGATAAATACCAAGTAGGTCCACGTGGCTTAATTCCATTTACCGCCATGAAAGACAGACATGTAAGCGTAAACTCTAATGATGTACAAAATGTCATCACCGAGCTTAGCCAAATTCGTCGCAACAATCCATCCTTCTCAAAAGGATCAATGCTCTTTGTTTGCGCTGGTGGCTCTTACTTTGGCTTTATCAGATTATACGAAAATCGCTTTAGTATTGTTTTTGTTAATGCTTCAAAGCAACAGGTAAAAGTAGAGCAAGGCTCAATGCTCTTCCCACTTTTAGCTGCTATCTATATGCCTGATGATTGTGGTAGCGACGATACTCAAGATTCTGGTGAGGACTTATTAATTCCTCTATCAGGAAGAAACGTTCGTCGTGTAGATCATGGTGAAGGTCTTGAAGGTTTATACGCAATGCTTGCTCGTGAAACCATCAAAGTTCACTGCTATGGTGCTACAAGAAGCTCTAAAGAATTTGAAGAAAAATTCTTAAAAGAGCTATCAAATGGAAAATCCATAACCATTCCACCACGTAGTACTGTTATCGTAAGCAATCAAAAGAAAAAAGCTTAAATTCTTAATACCTAGCCAAATGGCTAGGTATTAGTTATTTTTTTCCATTTCTTACTCATTCAAAACAAAACAAAACTTCACTTGCTATAATAATTTGCTAGAGTAAACACTTACAAAGTAATTGATAAATAGTAAACTAATGGCAATTAAAAACAGTTGCTGTAAATAAAGCTTACTATAAAGTATAAATATAAAGATTTCATTTGGTGGATTGAATGTACCTCAATAAACGACGTGACAATTTATTAAGATATGCTTTGACCATATTAGGAGTATTTAGCGTAATTGTTGCTTTATATCTCTCTTACGGTCTTTATTTTAATGAATGGCACTATACTTTCAGACTTTCATCTTTCAAGGTATATTTACTCATTCTCTGTGGACTTAGCATTTTCTTAAATATGTTCACAGGCTTTAACATGTCCTTTTTATCAAGAGGGCTCTTTAAAGAAAGCTTAGTAGTTTGCCAAAATACCCTGATAATGCTCAGTGGTCTTATCCTTATTCTATTCTGGATGCACAGCTTATTTGACTCTCGTCGTTTAGTAGTTTTCTTATTCTGTGCCTTTTATGCTGTTTTTGATTTAGGTTTACGCTTAAGCTTTAGATACTTCTTATTGCATATATACTTTAAAAGTAAATTCTCAAACAATTTACTTTTAATCACAGATGTAAATAAAAGTAAGAATGTTATTGAAAAACTAACTCAAAGCAACGAGTGGTCACGTAAGATCTGTGGTGTGGTCTTATTTGACGACAACGACACCAAAAAGATCGGTGAGCATGAGGTGGTATGCACTTTAGATAACCTATTAGCTTATGTAAGTAGCCATAGTGTAGATGAGATCTTTATCTGTACTAACAATATGGATTTTGATAGCACCTTTAAAGAAACTTTAGCTAAGATTGAAGAAACAGGAATAAAACTCTCCTTTAAAATTAAAGACGATTTCTTTGAATTTATTCCTCATTCTTTCTCAAAGATTGACAAAATTGGCGACTACTATTGTGTATCTATTAGTAGAAATTACTTCTCCTACAGAAACATCATCGCTAAGCATGTAATGGACTTCTTAGGTGGTTTAGTAGGTTGTATGATTTTTGCTATCGCCTTTTGTATCCTAGGACCTATTATCAAACTAGATTCAAAAGGTCCTATTCTGTTTAAACAACAGCGTGTAGGTCGTAATGGTAGGATCTTTACCTGTTATAAATTCAGATCTATGCGTCAAGATGCTGAGGAGCTAAAAGCTGCCTTAATGAAAAAGAATGAAATGCATG
>JAEWPL010000206.1 GCA_023460615.1 Pseudomonadota bacterium
AGATGAAAGTCAGTTGCAGGATAGTTAGACTTCTTATAATCACAAGATCTTCTGATGGAGTTTAAGTGATAGTATCTTGTTAAGATTTGGTTTGCAAAATACTTTGGATCTTGTCTTACATCAGCTATAAAGATATAACGCGAAGTTTGCACTCTAAAAGGCTCTACTACAAGATCTTTTTGCCCTTCACTTATCATCTTTTGAATCTGAACATCCCTTTGCTTACAATCATCCCTAATAGTGAATAAAGCACCATAAGCATTGCTTGCTGTAACTACAAAATATGAAAGAGCAAGGCCATATAAAACCTTCTGCTTAACAGATGACATTACCTTTATCTCTTCTTTATTTACTATGTTGTATAAACACAACACTGTTGCAATACTAAAGAAGGTAAAAGGAGTTGAACTTCTTGCAGGGAAATTAGGAGAGAAGATCATTATAGCTAAGGATGCAAAGCCTACCATAAAGAGGTATAAAGCCTGAAGATACTGCTCTTTGTACTTTTGAAGAATTTTATGTTTAACTGATAAATACAAAAGATAAGCCATCGCAATTAGCAATAAGCTGTTTTCAAACAAGCTTATAAAGAAGATCTCAATAGCTGTAAAAATATGTTCAAAATAATCAAAGCTTCCCTTCTCCATGTTCTCAAGTCTTACATGATTACCAGGTGATAACACAAGAATTAAAAAGCCCACACAAAAGCCTAAAAATAGGCTCAAATGCACAGCGTTTAGCTTTTTATTAAGATAGAAGTAAACAATTGCTAAAAAGGATGTAAAGCAGATAGCAAAACCTGTATTCTCATTACACCAGCCAGCAATTACACCTAGAATAAAGAAAAGTGGAAGTAAAGCTTTTGAGAAGTTTTCCTTATCGGTATTTACGTTGCCAACAAAGCTTTTTGCAAAGTAAGTGCACAAAAACAGAACAAAAGTGGTAGTAAAAAAGTAATTGCAAGCAGTTACTGTCATAAAGAACACTTCACCGTAGTTTCTAGTGCAAATCCAAAGCATGGTGGTGATAAACAAGATCTTATTAAAGTGCTTTGTAAATACCTGCTTTTCAATACATGAAATTTTAAAAATTAAATATACCAAGATTAAGTAACAAGCTGCGGTTGCTAAAGCTGTTACCCCTTTACCTAAAAACAACAAACTAGAAGCTAGCACGTGAGGTGGAGTTCTGCCACCCCAGGTGAAATAGTGACGATATTGAGAAACTAGAATATCGTAAAAACTTGCAATTAACCTATCCTCACCTTCTACCATCATGTAGCGATAATTATTTGAAAAATCTGGAATTAAATAACTAAAGGCAAAGATAAAGAGAAACCAAAATAAAAGAAAAGCGAAAGATTTTTTATTTGTCATTTTTAATGTGCTAAAACTAAGTGTAAAATTGTTCTGATAAGTATACATCAACAGTAAACAACAGGATCACCATGAAACTAAATGATCTCATTCTAGGTAGCATTAACAAGAGTAATTATAAAAGCTTAAAAAATTTAGGAAATTTAAATCAAACTACTTTAGTTGGTGCTATTGGCGCTTTCTTTGAGCAAAATTGTGGTCCTCTGTTAGTGATCTGCTCTGATAGCTTTGATGCGCAAAACTTAAAACAAAGTTTATTTGCCATCCTGCCTGAAATAGAGATTGTTTACTTTCAAGATAGTGAAACCTTACCCTATGACAATTTATCCCCTCATCAGGACATTATTTCAAACAGAATTGATATCTTATCTAGGATCTCTAATTTTAAAAAGCAGGTTGTAATTACCAATGTTGCAGCGCTGATGCATCGTGTATCCCCTACAGAATATATAAAACAGCACAGTTTTAATTTAAAAATTGGTGATACAAGAGATATCACCAAGATGAAAGAAGACTTAACTAATCAAGGCTATCTACTTGTAAATGAGGTTTTGTCAGTAGGTGAATTTGCCGTACGTGGCTCAATCCTAGATATCTATCCTATGGGCTCTAAAAACGCCTATCGTATCGACTTTTTTGACGATGAGGTGGAGTCTATTTCTATCATTGATATTGACTCTCAATTATCTAAAAACAAGATTGAAAAGATTAACTTACTGCCTGCCCACGAATTTCCTTTAGATGAAAACGGCGTAAGTTGCTTTAGAAGTAACTACCGCAATGCTTTTGTGGGGGCTAATTTAGCTAATCATGTAATTTATCAAGCAATTTCAAAAGGTGCCATTCCTTCAGGTATTGAGTACTATTTACCATTATTCTTTAGTCACTTATCTACCCTGTTTGATTATCTAAATGACGATTTTTCAATTATCACAGTTGATGATGTCTTTGATGCAATCGACAATTTTGATGTAGAAGCACACAAACGTGCTTTGATGTTCGAAGGTAACAGTGATCACCCATCTTTACCTGTAAATACTCTATTTTTAACACCTAAAGAAGCTAAAGATGAAATAACTAAAAGACTTAAAATCTCTCTTTATAAAAAAGCTTTTACAGACGAAGATCTAAAAAAGAGAGCTAATACTAATCTTGAAGCTAAAGCTATTCCTGATATTGCCTACAATCACAATAAGCCAGAAAGTGCTAATAACTTTATCGCTTTTGTAACTAATTTTATAAATGACGGTGGCAGAATTTTA
Organism: Pseudomonadota bacterium; assembly: GCA_023460615.1. Classification (GTDB taxonomy): domain Bacteria; phylum Pseudomonadota; class Gammaproteobacteria; order Enterobacterales; family Succinivibrionaceae; genus Succinivibrio. The sequence goes on from JAEWPL010000206.1 coordinate 2,639, forward strand.
ATCAGCGCCCAATCTGAAGGTAGACGTCAATCTATAAGAGAGACCTTACCTGCCGTTTTAGTTAATAACTTTGGTTGCAAGGCAGCCTCAAGCTTAGCTCAATTTCTAGACAGTGAAGATAAACTCATGCTTACCATTGCACCTTTTGATGAAGGTGTAATTTTACCTAATTTAAAACTCTGTTTTATTACAGAGAATGAGCTTTTAGGCTTTAAAGTTGTAAAACAACGCCGTAATACTCATAGAAGCCAAATCAGCCAAGATGCGATTATCAAAAACCTATCATCCTTATCTGAAGGTCAGGTAGTAGTACACATTGATCATGGTATTGGTAAATATCATGGACTTAAAACCTTAAACATCGGTGGTGTCGTAGGTGAATATTTAACGATTGAATACCAAAATGGCGATATGCTAAATATCCCTATTACTTCCTTATCAAAGGTTGCTAGATACTCAGGTGGTGAAAATCCTGTATTGTCCCGTCTTGGTAACGACACTTGGGCTAAGAAAAAGCAAAAAGCTTATCAAAAAGTTGCGGATGTGGCTGCACAATTACTTGATTTGTACGCTCAAAGAGCTGCAGTTCAAGGCACCGCCTTTAAAGTAGATCTAAAAGCTTTAGAAGAGTTCTCTCAAGGCTTTGGCTATCAAGAAACTCCAGATCAACTAGCTGCTATTAACAATACCATTAACGATTTAGCTAAACCTACTCCTATGGATAGATTAGTCTGTGGTGATGTAGGCTTTGGTAAAACAGAGGTTGCTCTACGTGCTGCCTTTGTAGTTGCAAATGCAGGTTACCAAGTTGCTGTACTTGTACCAACCACCATTTTAGCTGAGCAACACTATCAGAACTTTAAAGAACGTTTTGCAGGTACTGCAATCAATGTAGAGCTACTTTCAAGATTTAAAACCACTAAAGAGCAAAATGCTGTACTAAAAGAGCTTGAAAAAGGCACTGTAGATATTGTTATTGGTACTCACAAGTTGCTTTCAAAAGATCTTAAATTTAAGCAATTAGGTTTAATCATTGTCGATGAAGAACACCGTTTTGGTGTAAAGCAAAAAGAAAAACTCAAATCACTAAGAGCTCAGGTAGATTTATTAACTCTAACTGCAACCCCTATTCCTAGAACCTTAAATATGGCTATGGAAGGCATGCGTGAGCTTTCTATCATCGCAACTCCACCTGAGCACAGATTATGTGTTAAAACCTTTGTGTCTGAAAAGTCCGACACACTAACTCGTGAGGCTATCTTACGTGAATTACGTCGTGGCGGTCAGGTTTATTACCTCCACAATGATGTAGCAACTATCAATCAAAAGGCTGAAGAACTAGCAAAGCTTGTTCCTGAGGCTAAGATTGGAATTGGTCATGGTCAATTAAACGAGCGTGAACTTCAAAAGGTAATGAGAGATTTCTATCATCAGAGATTTAACCTTTTAGTATGCACTACCATTGTTGAAAATGGTCTTGATGTACCTACGGCTAATACCATCATCATTGATAGAGCTGATCTTTTAGGTTTGGCGCAGTTACACCAAATTCGTGGTCGTGTAGGACGTTCACACCACCAAGCTTATGCTTATCTATTTACTCCACCTAAAGCTTTATTGTCAAAAGATGCAAAATTACGTTTAGATGCTATTGCTTCTTTTGAAGAATTAGGCGCAGGCTTTGTGCTTGCAACTCACGATTTAGAAATTCGTGGTGCTGGTGAACTACTTGGTGAGGAGCAATCAGGTCAAATTGAATCTATAGGCTTTAGCTTATATACTCAGATGCTAGAAGCAGCCGTTAAAGCACTAAAAGATGGTCATGAGCCTACCTTATCAGAGCTTAACCTCAATGAATGTGAAATCAATTTGCACACTCCATGTCTATTACCACCAGACTATATTGCGGATGTAAACACTAGACTGTCAATCTACAAGCGTATCTCCTCTTGTCAAAATAACGATCAATTTGACAACATCAGGGTTGAGTTAATTGACAGATTTGGCTTCCTACCTGAGCCTGCAGAGAACCTATTTGAAATCTCTAAGCTTAAAAAATTAGCAACTGATCTTGGTATCAAAAAGATTGTTGGTGATGAAAATGGAGGATCAATTGAATTTATGCAAGAGCACAAAGTAAACAACGACTATTTAATTAAACTAGTTACAGCTTGTGCTCACAACGAATATAGGATCACAGGTCAAAGCACCTTAAGATATGCTATTCCTGAAACTCCTAGCAGAAATCGTGTGCAACTATTAAAACAACTGCTACAAGCTCTAGAAGCTCACAGCAGTCTAATCAGGTAGTAAAAGTGGAGGTAAAGATAACTACCTCCACGTATCCATTATTAAACTTCTTGTACAGTTAATTCATCATAAGTATACATGATGACATACTTGTGAAGATCTTTAACAGTTTTAAGTTTATCGTCAGTTTGGTAGAACGCAATTTGCT
>JAEWPL010000207.1 GCA_023460615.1 Pseudomonadota bacterium
GTTCTTAGTCTCTGTAATAAATACATCACCTAAACTTCGTAAGTAATTAACCTCTTGGTTAATTGCTAGATGGCGGTTTACAGCGTTTTTTCTGCTAAGCTCAGTAAATTTTGCTTTAAGCTTTTGGCATCTTGCTGAGTACTTCCAAGTCTTTTTACCTTTTTTAAGGGTGCCATCTTCATGGTAATTATTAGGATTATTAGCTCGTCTTGACCTATCAAGAGCTCTTAAGATTACTCTCTCTTTTCTTTCATTTTCTATAATACTAGAGCCTCTTTGAGCTAAGTTTTTAAGAGCTAGTTTGGTATCAGTGGTATAAGCTATAGATTGTGTTCCAATGTCACAACCTACTTTTCCTGTACCTAAGGTATGTTTTAAGTTACCTAATTTGTCATACTTAGGTTTAGCGTCTCCCTCTAGAGTTATATGCATATATACTCTAAGTTTATTTCTAATTGTCTTACATACCAATGATGCAAAGCATGCTCTATAAGTACTAATGCAGGTATTACTCTTATCTAGTATTTCAATAGCTTCTTTTTCAATTCGGTCTTTTTCGTACATAAACTCTAGAATTGAGTTTACTTCGTCTTTTTCAAAGCCATCTTTAATGGCTACACCAAAGGTGTTGCCATTGAATTTGAATTGGAGTTTATCATCCTCATTTTTGATGACAATACCACGAATATCCTGCTTTGCTCTAATTACAGGTAATTCATTATATTTAGAGAAGCGTAGAGTTCTTCCATTTGAGAATAGGCATTTCTCAACTCCCTTCCAAACATCTTCTGCTTTAGTAAGAGCAAATACAGCATCAATGTTATACTTCTTACCAATTGGGATCATGGCTTTAACGCAATACCGCTTAGTTAAATTGTATATCTCATACAATTCATTTAATTGCAAAGCAATATGTTTACACTTAGCATGATCTTTGGCTTTGTAAGATTTTGCATATAAAGACTTTAGTCGCTTATACTTCTTGGTCTTACACAGCTGCTTAAGATGGTTATTCATTATGGCTACTAGCTCATTACCAGCCTTTCTTACTAAATCTGCATAATGAAAAACTTTGCACTTGTCTTTGTAAGACATTGTAGTTTCTAGAACTAATACATGTCTTGAAGAACGTCTATGAAAAGCTTTTAGCTTTTTATCAAAGTCCTGTTCTTTAGTTGAGCTCATTGTTTTCATTATCTAACTGGTATTTTTTCTTATAAAGCTTTAGTTCAAGAAAGGTAATCTCTTACTTTCTTCAACAGAATAAAACCTTGCCAAGAATTTAAAATTTTTGATATAAATATCGTATTACAAAATATTAAATTTAATTTTAACTATTATTAAATCAATCTAATACAATGTAATTTGTGTATAGCATATAATATTTATCTATCTTTGTAAAGGGCATTTTATGGCTTTCATCCCCACAGCAAGCTGTGGGGTTTTCGCCACTGTTTTATAACTTATGCTCCTTTGTTTGGAGGTTAAAGAATTAAGTTTAATCGTTAATACTTATTCATTAAATTCTTAGTTGCACTAGCTCAAAAGCAATAGCTTTTGAGCTTCATGGACTGACTGACTAACTTGCTAGATGGTCTAAGTTGCAAATACAGATGTTGGAATTGTCTGATTCTTTTGCAACTTGAAAGGCGATTTCATCGCCTTTGTGAATTCCAAGAGCTTGCTTAGGCTCGTTAAGTAGAATTGCTTTAATTACTTTATCTCCAAGTCCGCTTAGCCGTCCCCAACAAACTTCAGTATTAAAGCCATTTTTAAGAATATGAATTTTTACATCGTCGATAAAAAATTCGTGTCGTGCATCATCTAAGAAGGCAAATAGTCTTGTATCTTCAATATCCTCGCTTGGAATATATACTTTTAGATTCTCAAGCTTTCCAATATAGCGGTCAAAAAGTTCACCATCCTCATCATCGATGACATCAATATCAGCCTTTGCTAACTCTTCAGTTAATCTTATCTTTACACTGTCTCTTGCATTGGTATCATCAAAGCAGTACAAGTTGTTCTCTTTATGAGCGCAAGCTATCACTTCAAAGGTAAAGCCACATTCTCTGTCAATGTAGCCAAAGGCTAAAATATACTTTGCATTATCAGAATTAGGAAAATCTTTAATAGTCTCTTTAAGATCCTCATCTAGAGGAATTACACAAAAGTTGCGATAGAATTCTCTAAAACCGTCTTGGCTATAAATCATAAGTAAATCTCTGTTTGTAATAGTTCTTCTAAATATAGATCTAAATGGAGCATATTGCATCAAAATAGCAACTATTTTGACACTGTAAGAGCTCTAAATTAAGCTTAAATTAAACAATAAAGGAGCTATAGATGAGGGCAGTAATTGGTATTTGTCCATTATTTGATGACGACAAGCAAAGTATTTGGATGCTACCACAATATCAAACAATGCTAGAAAAAGAAGGTGCTTGTCCATTTATTTTTCCATATAGTGAAGATCATAAAGTTCTAGAGCAATTACTACAACTGTGCGATGGTATCTTGCTAACTGGTGGACAGGATGTTGATCCTGCCTTGTATAAAGAGAGTAAGAAACAAAAATGTGGAGAGATAAATCAAATCCGAGATAGGATGGATCTGTATTTACTAAAAAGAGCAATAGCTCTTGATAAGTCTGTGCTTGGAATTTGTAGAGGATTGCAAGTAATGAATGTCTTTTATGGAGGAACTTTATATCAAGATCTACCTTCTGAACATAAAAGTAATACCGTACATAGTATGCAAGCACCATATGATAGAGTAGTGCATGAGGTAAATATTACAGATAAGTCATTACTTGAAACGATACTTGGCAAAGAGAAATTGCAAGTTAACAGCTATCACCATCAAGCAGTTAAAGATCTTGGAGTTAATCTTAAAGTAGCTGCTATATCTGAAGATAATATAATCGAAGCAGTATACAGTGAAAAACATAAATTCATGTTAGGTGTTCAATGGCATCCGGAGTTTTTATATGGTGTTGACGAAAGCTCTAGAAGAATAGTTAAAGCTTTCGTTCAGTCTTGTAAAAATTAAGTAAAAAATACCCATCAAAAATTTGCAATTTTGAAAATCTGTCCTAAACTCAAAATTGCACTCACAAGAGAGAAGAATAAAAATCGCTTATATAAGCGATTGACTTAAGTGGTGTAAAAAAAAGTTAAAAAAAGATAAAAAAATTATTTGACATAGATTAAAAAATCATTAAAATGTGTCTCCGTTGTCACGCAAGACAACGACGAAATAAACCAAGCGTTTAAAAAGTTCTTTAAAAATCAGTACGGACAATCTGTGTGGGCC
>JAEWPL010000208.1 GCA_023460615.1 Pseudomonadota bacterium
AAATCCTTTTAAATCCTCATCATGATCTTTAGTAGTAGTTTCAATCATCTGCTCAGGGGTAATACCTAATTGACCTGCCTTAATCATAACAGGGGTACCATGGCAATCGTCACCACAAACATAGTAAACAGTATTACCAATAGCACGATTAAAACGAACAAAGATATCTGATTGGATATGCTCAAGCATATGACCTAAGTGAATTGGTCCATTAGCATAAGGTAGAGCATTAGTTACAAGAAGAGTTTTTTTACAATTACAAGCCATGATTAGCCTTTATCAATAAATATTGGATAACTAAAACAAATTTTAGCTATTTTACCATTATTTAGAGCGTATTGCTTTTACTCTTTGCAATCTGGACTAACTTTTGAAAATGTATGTATTATGAAAGGGGAGAAAAAATATTTTTGAATAATTAAGTATACAAAATCTTGAATATTTATAGATTGATTAAATTCTTTATAAATCAGATAGTTAAATAAGTGTAATTTCAAAATTGAGTAATTTGGCTTGAATTTATTGAGTAATTTGGCACAGCTTTATTGCGTAAGTTGGACTTGTTTTAGATGTGAAGTAGGTGTTTTATTTAGGGTGATAGCACGTGTCTTGTGCCTTTTTGTAGAATTTTTTATTCGCTCATTTATAAAAACAAAAAATTAGATCCTAATGCTCCTTTTTAAGCTTCAATACAGTTAGAATACAAATGAACAAAGAATAAATACTTAAGTAACCTAATTTAGTAAGGTTTTATATGAACAACAAAGATGAAGTTTTCCCTTTGGCAATGCTTGATAACATCAAAGCACATCCAGAGAATTACAGATTACTAGAAAGAATTCCTTTAACTATTGAAGGTGTGGATACACACTTTCCAATTCAATTAAATAAACCACTACCAGGTGAAAAGATTTACAGTGTAGTTTTTTTAGATACCGAGACAACAGGTATTGATGCTACAAAAGATCATGTTATCGAATTAGGTTTAGTTAAAGCAACCTTTAGTTTAGACAGAAAGCTTATTTTGTCTGTTGATAAATACTATGACGAGTTTGAAGATCCTAAAGTGCCAATTCCTGAGGAAATTGTAAATCTTACAGGTATTACCGACGACATGGTAAAAGATCATAGCTTTGATGAGGATATGGTGGCTCAGTTTTTAGTAGGTCGACCTTTAATCGTAGCTCATAATGCAGGCTTTGATAGACCATTTTTTGAGAACCGTTTCCCTTCCTTAGCTAATTTGTCCTGGGCTTGCTCTTTAAAAGAAGTACCTTGGACACAATTAGGTTTTCCAGGATCAAAACTTGAGTATTTAAGTAATTGCATTGGCTATTTTTATGATGCTCACAGAGCTTATGTAGATTGCTTAGCTCTATTGTGGGTGCTTTATAAAACTCCCGAAGCTTTTGAAATGCTAGTTAAAAGTGCACTAACACCATCTTGTAAGATGGTGTTGCATGGCAACACCTTTGCCATCAAAGATGTTTTAAAAGAAAAACAATTTAGATTTGATGGTACGAATAAGACTTGGGGACGTTTTGTAAAAACTGTTGAAGAAGCTCAAAACCTTAAAAAAGTACTTACTGATACTTATAAATCAGGGGAGGTAAATTTTGAGGTGGAGCTTATTGAGTTTAATGCTAAAACTAGATATAAACTCAATTCCAAAAAATAGAGGTTGTAGTTGTAAGTTTCAAAGATGTAGCTGTTAGTTAAAAACTAGCAGCTATTTTGTTCTTGAGTTAAAGCTTTAACTTTTGCTTTTTTGAGTTGATGAAATGACAGTAGCTATTAAGAGAATAAAAAATCATTAGCTTTGTTTAAAAGCTACAAACTTTTTAAATTCTTGATCAAACACTAAAGCATAGCCTTTAACGTTTCTGTCTGGTATTTGAGTATATTGTTTTTCTTTTATCTGCTGTAAAGCTTCGTTTAACAGATCTTCTGCTGTCTTAGCAGATCCTGTCTTTCTAAATTTAAATTCAAATACAAGAGTACTTTTGTTGTCAAAGTCTATGACCAAGTCAGCTCTGCATACAAGAGAGTGTTTCTCCTGCATTACGTTAAATTTCTTGGCATAAAGATAGCAAAAGATTGGATTAACCACATGACACTCATGAGTAAAGGCATTTTTTTGATAATCAAGAACGTTGAGAATAGTACTAAAGTACTCAACTTTTTCTAAAGGAGTCTCAAAATTTAGCTTTGATAGTTCTTGATTAAAACTTGAAGTAATTAACTTTTCAGCATTTTTTAAAAAGGTATAAGTACTGTAGCTTTGCAAATGACGATCTAATCTCAAGATTTGGAAACTTAAGATACACATCAGTATCTATTGCCTTTGCTAAGGTTAAATATCCAGTTTGATAGAGCATGACTTTAGGATCCATACTCTCATAAGAGCTTGGATATTTAAAAGCATCCTCAGAAACCCAAAACTCAGAGTCTTCTTTAAAAGCATTATCAATATCAGAATCCAAAATTTTTTGGCAATTATTTACAAGAATGGTTGGGGTCCCTCCCAACTCATACCAGTAGTTTTTAAATTTTGTTCTGGCATTGGAATTACAGAAAAAGTTAAGCACTGAAATTGTGGAAAATACATGAGATTGTGCATTTTCATCAAACGAATAGCCATCATACCAACTAGCTAATTGGTCTAATAAAGCTTCAATGTCACTGTCAGTGACTTGATCTTCAGATTTGTTTTGTAACAAAGTTACAGCCATCACCAAGTGATCATAAAAATACTTTTTTAATTCTGCACGAGTAAAGCCAACTATTGTTCCAAAGTCGATAGATAATGAAATATCACTTATGGTATTGCCAAGAGTTAGCATGCTTACGTCTTTAAATCTTGTAATACCAGTGACAAAGATTTTTCTAAAATACTTGCTATTTGATTTAATCAAGGAATAGAAGGATTTTAGGATCATTGAGATTTTGGATAGATAAGCCTCATGTTCACTTGTAGCTAAATCATTTGGAATATGAGTTAAAGGAAAGTCATATTCGTCAACTAAAAAAACTACCTTATTTTCACCTAACTTTTTAATTAAGTCCTCAAAAAGCATGGTGGGAGTAATTTTATTTGAAGATAGCTCAACGCCAAATTTAAAAGCTATATCTTTGATGAAATTGCAGAAATTGTAATTAAAGAATTGTGCATAAACTTCGGTTTTGTCATTATTTCTAAGATCAGGGCGAACATCACAAATATATGCTGTGGTATCAGTATCAAATGTTGAAAAATCAATGTGAATAACTTTATATTCACCTTCATCCTTCCAAAGTTTTTCAATAGCTAAACCTTTAAAATAGGACTCTTTTAAATTACCATCTGCATCCACAAATGGTTTTACTCCATGAGTAAATAGTTCTTCTAAGGTGGATACTATAGTTGATTTACCAAATCTTCTAGGTCTTGTTAAAAGTATTGGCTTTCTGTCTAATGCTAACTTGTAAATAAGGTCGGTTTTATCGACATAAATCTGCTTGTGTTTAACTATAGTCGTAAAACTCTGACCTTCAGGCAGGCGACAATTTAAGAAATCAGCATCTAGCATATTTAATCCAAAAGAAATTTAGGTAGTTCAATTTTACTAAAACTTATACCTTAAACTTAACTACCTTCATCAAATTTATCATTTGATAAGTGAAAGTCATATCTTAAATCTTATAAAATTGGTCAATATCGTGATTATTGATTCGCCTAACAGTTGTATTTTCAAAATACACTCGATAGGTTAGAATTAAACAGTCTGGTAGATTTGAATCAATGTTTTATTATAGTCTATAAGTTGGTATTCAATCGATGTTGTATGTGTCTGGAGTGTATGCTTTAAATTTACCTTGCAAATTAGATTTGCAGGGAGATTGGCATATGTCTGCATTAGATTGGAAAAAAATAACCTTCCTAAATTCTGCTGATAGCATCTACAAAGATTATGGCATCGAGCAGAGCTATTCAAATAGTTTAGTAAATTTATATAACGTAAATAAAGCAAATTACATTAGAGCATGTCTTGATTTGTTAGAACAAGGTAAATTCTCGCTTTTAAAAACATTCATGCATAAATGGCTAGATACCGATGACAAAAAGTTGTTATCTGAAATATTTAGTCAAGTGTCAAAGCTCTCAACTTCTGATAAGTGGTCTGAAATTGATGATTTTATGTGTCATGAGTATATGATGAAGTGGGTGAGGTTTAAAAATGGAACAATCTAAAAGAGAGCTACATAAAACGGTAATTACAAACTTTTTGGCATTTTTAAATAAAAGTTCTGACCAATTTGTGTTAAAAGGTGGTACTTCTTTGATGATGTGCTACGGATTGAATAGATTCTCAGAAGATATCGATCTTGATGCAAATCATAAATTCCAATTTTTCAAAATTGTAGAGCAATTCTGCCAAAGGCAAAGATTTGAATACAGAATTGCTAAAGATACTACAACCACTAAAAGAGTATTTATTCATTATGATAAAGATCAGTACAAACCTCTGAAGGTAGAATTATCATTAAGAACACCTGTAGATTTTAATGATGTTAAGAAAATCAATGGAATTCTTGTTTATGATATTAATACTTTAGCTGATCTTAAGATAGAAGCTTATTCACAAAGAGATGCTTTAAGAGATCTTTTTGATGTTGTTTTTATTTGCAAAAACTATTGGAAAGAGTTGAATTTACAAGTTCAAAAACACATTATTAGAGCATTTAGTATTAAAGATTTGGAATATGTAGACTATTTAGTAAATACGCAACAAGATCCATTGATTGATAATGAGTCACTAGCTAATGATTTTTTAGATATATTTAACGAGTTAGGTCTGTTATCTGATTACTCAAAACCTTCAATTGAAGTAACTAAAGAAAGTAAATAACTTTGTCTGTTCAATAGATTGCGTTAATGAGTGCATAGCTACTAAATGTAATAAAGCGTTAGTGTATTTTGTAACTATGCAGTTTCGTTTTAGCTGAGAGCTATTACCGTTAAGTTATAGTTTTCCCCATCATCGACAACTCATACCTTAAATGCTAATCCAAGCTTTCACCGTCTAATTGAATGTGTTCAAAGTCACTGTCTAACAAAAATCTTATATACCAAAAAGTCTTTCTACCATTACAATTATTGAAAAATTTTTAAACACAAAAGGTGAGTTTATGAAGAATATCAATCTTGTGAAAAGTGGAACCTCATTTTTAAAGGAATTCCAAAAATTTGCTGTTAAAGGAAATGTAATGGACATGGCTATCGGTGTCATCATCGGTACTGCCTTTGGCAAAATCGTGTCCTCACTTGTTGCAGATGTGATTATGCCAATTATCAGTTTATTTGTAGGTAATATTGATTTAAAAGATCTTGCCATTACCTTAAAAGATAAAACTGAAACTAGTGCAGGTATTGAGTTGCACTACGGTATGTTCTTACAAAATCTATTAGATTTTGTGATTGTAGCATTTGCAATCTTTATCTTTATCAAAGTGATTATCAAGCTTAAGACTAAGCTCATTTCAGAAGAAAAAGCAGAAGATGCAGCTCCTGTTGTGCCAGAGGATGTAAAGCTACTTACTGAAATTCGTGACTTGCTTAAGAATAAATAAAAACTCCTAAAGATAAAGGCGTAAGTAAGAATTGCGCATTAAATGATCTTTAAAGCCAGCTTACTAAAATTTTAAACAGCACAAACAACTGCTATGAAAGCAAGCTTTTAGTCATTCTTTTCTTTTCAATCCCTAAAGTAAGGCTCAAGGCCTTACTTATAGTCTACAGGTTTGTAACCTGTAGACTAGATAGTCTCTAGAAAGGAAAAAATCTACAGTTACTTTTTTTCTTTCAAGATCTTAAATCCAACCTGTCACCTGACAATGAACTTAACCCAAAGAGGTGCTATTGAGCTTACAGATAGCATCATTATATGAAAATGTAGCTTAAAAACTTTGTTTTTAAGCTACCTTGTAAATTCGTAAAAGGGCTTTAGCAGTTTTGATTGATGATCCTCACTTTTAATGTGCAACTACACTACAACTTAGTTAACTTGTCGGAAAGTTGCTTGTTAAGTTTTGCTAAGAACCTTTGATATTTTAACTTGCGTTTACCTTTATCAATCGTCTCAAGATTTCTCTTAATCTTAAAGTCATTAAATTGCAAGCTATCAAGCTTTACAAG
>JAEWPL010000209.1 GCA_023460615.1 Pseudomonadota bacterium
TATTAACTAAATCTAAATTAACAAGATTTATTGATAGTATATAATATTTATTTGTTATTGTAAAGTGTTCATTTGTGGCTTTCATCCCCATAGCAAGCTATGGGGCTTTTGCCACTAATCTGTAACCATACTTTTTCAAAGTAAAGATAATGCCATCTGCGATACTATCATTTGGTGATAGGATAGCATCAAGTTTCTCTTTACCTGGAGTATAGCCTACAGTTTGAATTAGGGATTCCATACGCTTTTTAGCAAGCTCGCCATCCCAATTATCAATAGCAATATCTTTCATATCATATTGCTTTGACTTGACTACAATGTAGCCTTTATCAATGAATGGCTTTAGTTTTCTCATGGCACCTTGGAAGAATACTTTAGCATTCTCATCTTCTAAATCGCCACAGAATAATTCAATGTACTTTACATTACCATTGCCAGGATTTAATTGTCTTACAATAAATTCACCTTGCATCTCACCTATCATTTCATTATCAATTGAAATGTAATAGTCAGTTGCGTCAGTATTTAATATTAGAAGAGGCTTAGGCTAGATTAAACAAATGCACACGGTCAGTCTTTAGTACAAATCTTATCTAAGACAACATAACAATCTTTTTTACAGAAACTTATTCCATAACACAATACTGTTTTGTCAGGATCTTTTGTAAGAAAGAATTGAGAGTACTTCTTGTCTTTTATTTGGGAAAGAGCTTCTTGTGCCTTTGGAACTAATTTTTCAGGAAAATCTGTTTGCTTAATTTCTATAATTACAGCAACATCATCTGCTTCAAAACTAATATCAGCAAATCCATCCCCTGCCTCTACATTGGAGGAATAATTAGTAATTGCTGTTGTTTGTGTAGAAAAATATCCATTTAAAAAAGCATGATAGTAGTATTCTTTGATATTTCCTCGAGAAAAATCTCTTACAGAAATGTAACGCTGCAGAACCTTTTTTATCTCATTTTTAAGTTCCTGAGTATTACCTAATAATGCAGCTTTAGTTATTGCACTTGCATTTTTAAGTTGCTGATGATTAGCTTCATAGTAATCCTTAATCTTACTAATAAAGCAATCCTTAACACTTGCATTAGGAAGCTTAAACTGCAATGGCTCCTTATCAACGTTAAAGTTAGATGGCATTGCTACTGTTAAATAGCCTGTATAAGCAAGTAAAGACCAAAAATCATTGCTAGTATGATTTTTTAAGTCCTCGTAGCTCATATCAACTCTTACTTTCTCTATTATACAGCCACCATCTATAAGAGTCTGCATCTTATCTGCATCGGATGGAGTAAGATAATCTAAAAAGTCTGCCACTATTTGGTTTGAGCTAGTATCTGTCCAATAATTTCTAAAAATTACATTATTTTGAATAAGATCTTTTTTTGCATCTTTACAGAAACAAACTACATCCCAAGCACAATACATTTCATTATTATTGAAATTGTAACCATCGTAATTGGCTTTTACTAAGGATTTATAATCACCTAATCCATAGTAATCTAGCATAGTCTCTGTTTCTTCTTTGGTAAAACCTATACCTGTAGCAAAATCAGGATCTGTACTGTATATTGTATTTACTGACAAATTATTCATGCCAGTAAAGATGCTCTCTTTTGAGACACGTAAACAGCCTGTTAATACAGCCTTTTGCAAGTAATCATCATTAGATTTTAAGGCTGAGTCAAACATGCTTCGTATAAGCTCTACCATATCAGAGTAATAGTTACTTGATGAAGCTTTTGCTAAAGGTACATCATACTCATCAATTAAGAGCATACATTTTTGTTTAAAATGCTTATACAACAGCATTGTCATTGTTTGCAATGACTTTTTTACTGTGATCTTAGATGGCTCTTCACTCATTAGCTTTGCATCTAAGAGAGCTCTAAAATCTTGCTTATCAAATTCATCAAGTTTTTCACTATCTAATAAAAAGGTTAACTTTCTAGCAGCTAAATAGATCACTCGAACCAGTTCAGAATAAGCAGATTGAAAAGTATTACCTGAAACTGACTTAAAAGAGACAAAAATCACAGGGTACTTACCCATGAACTTTTCACAAAAGTCTTTGTCTTTGAATATTTCTCTATTAGAAAATAACTCTTGATGTCTTGTTAAATCATTTGGATTGTCGTAATTAATTCCAAGAAATGATGAAAACATGCTCATAGTTAAGGTCTTGCCAAAACGACGTGGTCGAGTAATTAACAGCACTTGACTACTATCGTCTTCAAAGCAAGCTTTAAGTAAAGTGGTTTTATCTACATAGTAACAGTTGTTATCTACTACGGATGCATAGACATCTTTACCTATAGAAAAGCTTAATAATTCATTACTCATACTTATTTCCTTAACACATGTTAACTAATGTAATTATACGTAAAAATCTGTATTTTCCGTGCATTTTTATAAAATTCTCTTCATCATTAACCTCAATATTTGAGTTGAGAATTTCAGTTTTTAAGCCGAATAAGGCAAGAATAAGAAAAAGAACAGAGATTTATAAAAGACAAAACCAAAAGGAGATTAACTCCACTTTTGGCTTTACAGAATGTAAGTTAAAATTAAAGTGCAGCAGATGCCTTATATAGCACTACATCTGAGGTTGCTACGATGTTAGTTTCCTCGCCTAAAGCCTGGAATAAAGCACTACCTTGAGTTAAGTACTTACCGTTGTAGCTAAATTCACCTGAACATTAGTGAAAAATGGTCTAAAAAGCTAGGTTTTTACCGAAAAAACGGAAAAGCTGAAAAGAGATTGCTAAGTGCTTGATTTAAGATCAAATTATGTAGAAATAACAATGGTTTAGCTATGGTATAATATATAC
>JAEWPL010000210.1 GCA_023460615.1 Pseudomonadota bacterium
GTATTCGTACCTTATCAGTACAGTCTGCAAACGGTACTAACACCACAGCAGACAGAAAGGCAATCCAAGCTGAGGTAGAGCAATTATCATCAGAAATTACCCGTATTGCATGTAAGACAACCTTCGGTGGTCACAAGATCTTAGCTGGTGCAAAGGGTACAACCGCTTGCTCAGGTAACTTAATAGGCTCTAAAGGTAAAGTATCCTTCCAAGTAGGTGCAAATGCTAACGATACTATCAGTATCTCATTATCAACAGCATTTACCATCTCTGGTATGGCTGCATCTGGTGCAAATAAAGGTGCAAATGTAGGTACTAAGGGTATTGTTAAGACTGCAGCAGGTAACTGGTCATTTGACCTAAGCTCAGCATCTCAAGCACAAGCAGTACTTGGTAACATCGATAAATTCATTGCTCACGTAGATGCAACTCGTGGTCAATTAGGTGCAGTACAAAACCGTTTAGAGTCAACCATCTCTAACCAGTCAAATATTGCAGAGAATGAGTCAGATGCACGTTCAAGAATTCGTGATACTGACTACGCAGAGGAAGCAGCAAACTTGTCACAACAGACAATTATTCAACAAGCAGCAACCTCAATGCTAACCCAAGCTAACAGCCGTCCACAAATCGCTTTAAGCTTACTAGGTTAGTACCAAGTAAACTAATAAAAAAGCCTCAATTTTAATTGAGGCTTTTTTGTAACTTTAAACTAAATTTGATTAGTTTTGCTCAAACATAGCTGAAATTGATTCTTCGTTATTGATACGACGAATTGCCTCAGCTAGCATTGGAGCTAAAGTTAATTGTCTGAAATTCTTTAACTTCTTGAAAGCATCAGTTGCAGGTACTGAATCTGATACTACTAAAGTGTCGATTACAGACTCTGAAATGTTCTTGTAAGCAGCACCTGATAATACAGCATGAGTACCATAAGCAATAACTGACTTAGCACCACGCTCTTTTAGAGCTGCAGCTGCTTTGCATAAGGTTCCACCAGTATCGATGATATCATCAACGATGATACACTCTCTGTCCTTAACGTCACCGATTAAGTTCATAACCTCAGATACATTTGGACGTGGACGACGCTTATCGATAATAGCAATGTCAGTATTATCTAATAATTTAGCAATTGCACGAGCGCGAACTACACCACCCATATCAGGAGATACTACGCAAGGATTTTGTAGATTTAGAGTTTGCATGTCCTCAACAAAGATTTGGCTTGAGAAACAGTTGTCTACAGGAACATCAAAGAAACCTTGAATTTGTTCTGCGTGTAAATCTACAGTAAGAACTCTATCAACACCTACGCTTGATAAGAAATCAGCTACTACCTTAGCAGTAATAGGCACACGAGCAGAGCGTAATCTTCTGTCTTGACGTGCATAACCAAAGTAAGGAATTACAGCAGTAATACGTCCTGCTGAAGCACGGCGTAGCGCATCAATCATCACAATTAGTTCCATTAAATTGTCATTAGTAGGTGCGCAAGTTGATTGAATAATAAAAATGTCGCAACCACGAACATTTTCATTGATTTGAACATGAACTTCGCCATCTGAGAAACGATCTACAGTAGCATTGCCAAGTCTTGTATAAAGACGATCAGCAATCTTTTTAGCTAAGTCTGGAGTTGCATTACCAGCAAAAAGCTTCATATCAGCCATGGTGTGATCCTAAATATTTTGCTTGAAAAAGAGAGTTTAGCTTTGCAAATTGTGTCACAAAACTGTGTGTATTTTAAAACTTTTAGCCACTGAAAAAAACTATTAAATCAAATTCCTGAATAAGAATTTGCAAAAGCCTTTGTGTGAAAAGGCTTTTAGAAAAAATTATTTTTTAGTTGTTCTAGATCTACTAAGGTAGGGGATAAGGATACTGATCTTGCCACAAAAGAAGCGATATTTTTCTTATCTAAGATTAGTTTAGCGTTTTGAGCCTCTTCTTTAGTATCAAAAGCTACAAAGCAGGAAGATCCAGAGCCTGACATATAGCTTTGACCAAATTGACTTAAAAGGTTTAAAAGCTCTTGCACTTGTGGGTAGGTTTTTACAACAACTTTAGTAAAACAATTTTCAAAAGGAGTATTTAAAAGCTCCTCATAAGATCTTTTAGGGTAATCTTTTTTAAGATCAGTTGAGGCAAATAACTCTTTAGTTGGAACTTTACAGTTTGGTGTGGCAACTAAGTAGTACTTAGAAGCAACTGTCTTTTCTTGTAAAATTTCGCCAATACCTTCTGCAAAACAGGTGGTACCTTTGATAAAGATAGGTACATCAGCTCCAAGAGTAGTACCTAATTTTAATAAAGTATCTTCATCTAAATTAAGATCCCAAAGCTTGTTTAAAACTAGCAGAGTAGTAGCAGCGTTTGCTGATCCTCCCCCTAAACCACCACCTTGAGGAAGCACTTTATCAATACTTATTTTGATGCCTTTAGTGTAATGACAATGCTCTTTTAAAAGCATTGCGGCTTTGTAAATTAAGTTTTTTTCAACTTCAAAACCAAAGTCTGTGAGTAGTTGCACTTTGTCATCATCACAAGTTTCAAAATGCATCATATCGCCTTTGTCTAAGATCACAAACAAGGTTTGTAAATCGTGGTAACCATCAGCTCTTTTATTGGTGATATATAAAAATAGATTTAAT
Organism: Pseudomonadota bacterium; assembly: GCA_023460615.1. Classification (GTDB taxonomy): domain Bacteria; phylum Pseudomonadota; class Gammaproteobacteria; order Enterobacterales; family Succinivibrionaceae; genus Succinivibrio. The sequence goes on from JAEWPL010000210.1 coordinate 2,655, forward strand.
TTACAAGGACTTAAAGTTGAAAATTTCATAATGCGTAATAAAGCCACTACCAAAGTAGTGGCAAGAGTAGGTTAATTGATTACTGTAACTTCGTTAATTCTTAATAGCACTTTAGCTTTAGGACTTAAAATTTCAATTCCTTTAGGTAGCGGTATGCCACCTCGGTAGAATTTATAGTCTTTATAATTTACAGTGTAGCCATTAAATTGAGCTTTTGTAACATAGCCTTTTTCATCAAAGGTTAGTTTTCCTCTTGGAGTACCAATCATGATGGCAGGTAGATCCATAATTGGAATATCTAAGTTAAACTCGTCAATTAAAAGCTGTCTTGCGTTGTCGCCTTTGTAATTTTCACCCATCAAATTTAGGTAGGTGGTGCCGTTTTGGTAAACTTCAATTTTGGCATATTGAAGTCCCATAGGACCTGTAAACTCTATAGCAAAGGAGCTTTTTTTGTATCTGTAAGTAACATTTACAGAAGGAAGACTACGTGCTCCTTTTTTCAAAGGAATAATTGCCACTCTGCCAAGCTCTTCTAAGTTATTTATACTTTGAAGTTGCTTTGCTCGTTCTTTGTAACTTAGACTTTCAAAAGATGCTATTTGCTCATCTGAGGTTGCAGAGCAACCATATAGAGAGATACAAAATAGAGCTTCACATAATAGGATTAAAAGGCGTTTCATTAGTTATATTGCTCCAAGGCATCTTTTAAAATGCCATAAATTCTAATTAGCTCTTGATGGGCTTTAAAGCCTTTTAAGTTTAGATCTGAGGCTACAAGACCATTAAATCTTGCTCTACCTTCAACATGATCTATAACTTTATCTAAAGTCTTTTTGCCATAAAGTAGTTCTAAACCTTCTTTATAGTCCTCAAGATTTAAAGATCCGTCAGTTATACACTCTAAAACCTTGATTAAGCATTGATAGAATGCCATCTTCTCTAAAGAGAATTCGTTTTGATTGTAACGAACAGTCCAAATAGCATAAGTTAAAGCTGAGTTATAAACTTTAGCAGCTAGTGCTACTAAACAACGTAACTCACCAATTCTTAAAGTTTTCCAGGGAGATTTGTCATCAGGTAGAATACCTAAAAGCTGACAGACAGGCATTTCATTGTCAAAGTCTTCAGCTTCAAGCTCATCAAGATAATCACTATAGGTTTGCTCGTTTTCCTGAGTTGCAGGTAGGGTTAATAAAGCTTCTTGGAAATCAATACCACTGTTAGTGTTGTTATAAATTAAATCGTCAACAGGGTAGATTTCAGACATACCAGGCACGATAGTTCTATAAACACATACCCCTAAGTAATTGTAGGAGCGTACATAGATATCAAATCCAAGTTTAGCAATCATATAGCGTAAAGCTTTATATTGCTCTTGTGTGTTACCTGAAAAATCCCATGCTACAAACTTGTAGTCAGGTACTTTTCTAAACATTTGCATAGGTAAGATACCTGTAGAATCTACAAAGTGACTTTCAAGATTTACTACATCAGAGGTTCTTTCTAAATCAAAATCAGGCTCATCAAAATTGTCTAAATCACTAAAAGTTCTGCCTTGCATAAGTTCTGTGATAGTTCTATCTAGGGCCACTTCAAAAATTGGGTGAGAGCCAAAAGACGCAAAGCAAGTACCATTGCTTTGATTAAATAGTACTACACAAACAACTGGGAATTTACCACCTAAAGAAGCGTCATAACACTCGATTTTTAGATTGTCTGCTTGAAGCTCTTTTAGTGAGGCATAAGATTTTTCGTATTTAGCTAAAATTTCCTTTGGAATTTTAGGTAAACATAAACCTCTTTTGATGATTTCTCTTTTTACGTATCTTTCAATAATCTCTGATAAACCTTGTACTAAAGCTTCATATTCGGTATTACCCTCAGACATACCGTTAGAGCCATAAAGGTTATCAAGTAAATTTACAGGGAAATATACAACCTCTCCATTTCTAGCATTAGTAAATGGAATAGAGCACACACCACGAGAGTAGGAGGAGGATTGTAAATCTACAAGATCTTCAAGAGAAAGGTTGATATTCTCTGAATAATACTTTCTTAAAGAGGCGTTTAAGACGTCGTTAGGCAAAGACGGATCATCTTGATTGATGACAGACCACTTTTCATCTTTAAAGTGTACAAAAGGTGCATTTGAGTTATCTAAACCTAGGTAAAAGTCTGAGAATACCATGTGGGTAGCTAAACGTTCAAAAAGCTCACCGTAAGCTGAGGCTGTAGCTGCAAGCTTTGAAGATCCTTTACCGTTAGAATAAATGCATGGGCAACTTGTAACCGATAAGTTTACTGAGAAAACATTATCTACAGGATTTAACCAATCGCTTAAAGTTACTTCAAGATTTAATTTAGCTAGTATTTTTTCAAATTTTTCAATACTCTGTTCTAAAGGAGCGTCTTTACCTACAATAGTGGTCATGATTAAAAACCTTTACATCTTAAATTAAAGTTTATTAAGCACATATAATAGCATATTAGGCAGTATTTAATCTCAAAGTGGTAGATTGTACAGATGGCAACAAATGAAAATAATCTAGAGACGACAGAATCCGTAAAAACAACAGAAGCAAAAGCTGAAGGTGACACAAATTTAGCAAATATAACTTATGAACAACACAAAAACACTTACTCACAAGATGAGAGAATGGTGCTTAAAGCTCCTATGTTTGCAAAGGAAGCTATAAGTCATAGAAACAAAATTCTAGGTATTAAAAAAGAGAGTCGGGAAGATCCTTCTTTAAAAGTAAAGTATCTACCAAAGCATATTAGAGAAAAACAAGCAAAATTAGAGCAAGAATTTATCAAAGAAGGTTTAGTTGAAGGAGAGGTGCAAGAATCTAATCTTAACGATGATCCTAATTTAAGCTCTTTATATTTAAAATCTCAAGCATATAAGCACAAAATGAATGCAGAAAAAAATGTCATAAAGCAAAAAATTGCGAGAAATTTAAAGCTGTTTTTTATTATAATAATTGCGTTTATTGGCTTTTATTTATATAACAATAGCAACTTTTTTGATAATCAAAATTCGTCATTAAAGCAAGTACAGGCTCAATTACCGCTAAAACTTGATCCTTCAACCACCTTAACCGAGGTGAGAGTAGAACAGGATGTGCTTTTGCTTGGATTAGTAAAGTCTAAAGATGCTTTTGCTAATTTGCACGATCTAGATAAAGCAGTAGATTTGTACCTTCACAGTGCAAGTTTGAAATTGTGTAAAATCCCCTTTATTTTAGATATTATAAAGTCAGGTAAAAATTTAAAGATAAACCTACAATACGAGGAAAAAAATTATCAGATAGAAGTTTTGTCTGATAAATGTTCTTTGTAGTTAATAATTTCTAATTTTAGTATTGCTATTTTTGTGAGGATATAATGCAAAGAGTTGGTTTAGTTGGCTGGCGTGGCATGGTGGGCTCTGTTTTGATGGAGCGTATGGAGCAGGAGAAGGATTTTGCTTTAATTGATGCAACCTTCTTTTCAACTTCTCAAGCTGGTCAAAAAGCACCTTCATTTGGCGGTAAAGACAACGGTGTTTTAGAAGATGCGTACAACCTTGATGCACTAAAAGCAATGGATATTATTATCACTGCTCAAGGCGGTGATTACACCACTAAGATGTATAGCCAGTTACGTAACGCAGGTTGGACTGGTTACTGGATTGACGCTGCTTCTACTTTACGTATGGAGCAAGATACTAAGATCATCTTAGATCCTGTTAACCATGAAGTTTTAGCTGATGCTTTAAATGCAGG
>JAEWPL010000211.1 GCA_023460615.1 Pseudomonadota bacterium
ATTGCTCTTCATCATGAATTACAAATTTAATTTCATCAACAATATATTCAGCCATTTTAAATCTTCACATTTAAATCAAAATTCACAGCAAATTATTAGCTATATTTTAGCTATTTTTTGAATTTAATGAATATTTGATGCACGTGGATCTTCCAATTCGCGCAAAAGGATCAGGCTGTTTTTAGAGAGGATCTCGTAATTCTAATAACACCGATTCACACCAAGGATCAGCCTATCTGTTGTTATGATCATGCTCCACGCAACCAAGATCTTCAAATTCACAGTGGAGATCAAATACTCCTTGTTTGAGATCTGACTATTCGCCTATAGGATCAACTAATTCACAACTTGGATCAGTCAATTTACACCGAGGATCTTTATTTTATTAGCTAGATCACCCAAATAAATGGCTTTTTTATCTACATTTTCTGTTGTATGCATGTGCATACTTACTATTAAGGAAATTAAGATGAATAAGCTTAATGTCAAGCTCGTTCTAGAGCTTAAAGAAGCGGGGCTAAATCGTACAGAAATAGCCAAGTCTAGACACATCTCTAGAAAAGACGTTAACTTCATTTTTAAAGTAGCTAACGAAAATAAAATCACCTTAGCTTCTGTTGCTAACAAAAGCGAAGATGAGATCTACTGGATGTTTTATCCTGGAAGACGTATTCCAGCTGAGCAGATCTATGCCTTACCTAACTATGAATGGGTTCATCTAGAGCTCAAGAAGGTTGGTGTAACACTAAAGTTGCTTTGGGAGGAGTATTCAGCTGAAGAAATCTCAAAGGGAAATATTCCTGTTAAATACACCAAGTTTTGTAATGACTACTCAGATTTTATCAATAAATGCGAGCTTGTTAGCCATATTGAGCACAAGCCTGGGTATGAGTGCGAGGTTGATTGGGCTGGAAAGCCAATGTACTTCAACAACGGAAGCAAAAATATCCCTGTATATTTGTTTGTTGGCACCTTGCCTTACAGCAGATATAGCTACGTTGAAGCTACCCTTGATATGAAGCAGGATACTTGGTTACGTTGCCATGTGAACATGTACTCCTTTTTCAAAGGAGTGCCACGAAGAACCATCTGCGACAATTTGAAAACAGGTGTGATTAAGCATCCACATGAAGGTGACGTGGTGTTAAATGAAGCTTATGAAGCTTTAGGTAACTACTACAACACAGCCATCTTACCAGCAAGAGTAAGGCGACCTCGTGATAAAGCAACTGCAGAAGGTGTTGTAGGTGATATTACCACCTCTATTATCGCTAAGTGTCGCAACATGAACTTTTTGAGCTTAGCTCAATTGCAGGATGCGGTAAAGGTAAAGCTTAACGAATACAACGATACACCTTTTCAAAAGCGTGAAGGCACAAGAACTTCAATATGGAAGGAGGTTGAGCTGCTCTCTCTACAGAATCTACCTGTTGTACCTTATGAAATCCCCGAGCGAAAGCTTAACGTAAAGGTATGTCCTGACAGTCATATTATATTCAGAAACAATCACTACTCAGTTTCATACAGATTAAGGGGCGAATTCGTAACTGTTAGTGCAACTGCAACTACAGTGAAGATTTACTTCCAAAATGAGCTTATCGCATCTCACCCTCGATTTGCAGATACTGATAGGAACAAATATAGCACTCACAAAGAGGATTTACCGCCTGAATTTAATAAACCTAGGTTTGATAAACAGAGGCTTATTGATTGGGCATCTAATACAGGTCCTAACACCTTAAAGGTGGTTGAAAAAATATTTGATTCTGTCAGTTTTGAAGAGCAAGGGTACAACTCAGCTTTGTCGGTACTTAATCTATCCTCTAAGTATGGCAAGAACTTATTAGAAAGAGCTTGTAGTATAGCTCTTTCAAGAGTTAGTACCCCTAGATACGGCCAACTTAACCCTATCATTAAATCTCTCGAAGGTAAATCGGCTACTAATGATCTTATGCCCCCACAGGATAAAACTCAACCAAGTGACAGCGAAGTTCATTTAAGAGGTGCTGATTACTATAAGAACCTTATTGAAAGCCAGCATAACAACGTAAATGAAGGCAATTCAAAGTTATCTGATGAGGAGCAATTAAATGGCTAACATAAAACCTTTACCAAAAGCATCCGTCTTAAGTTACGACACCATCCAAAAGCTTGTACAACTTAAGTTAAAGGACTTAGCTGATTATGTCAATGAAGTTGAGACTCAAGATGTTTGTGCAGATATGACTTTCAAAGATAAGTTCTCAATGATAATTGACCGTTTGTACAATAGTCGTTCTAACGAGACTATCCTTAAGTTAAGAAGGGCTGCACACCTAAGAGAGCCACAAGCTTTCTTAGATTATATGTACTTTGAAGAAGGAAGACATCTAAGCAAAGAGACTGTTGTTAATTTGTGTACCTGCGACTTTATGCGTTATGGCAACAATATCGTAATTGAAGGTTCAACCGGCACAGGCAAAACCTACCTTGCATGCTGTATTGCTAATGCTGCTATTGAGAAATGCTTTAAGGTCAAATACGTAAGAATGCCTGACTTAGATCAGGAATTCTGCGAGTGGAGGGCTACCCCTGAAAAAAGACGCTCAACCTTTAGAAAGAGATTATCCTCACCAGCCTTACTCATTCTAGATGAGTGGTTATCAAGACCAATATCAGAAGAGCTCAAAAGATTGATATTTGATGTTGTTGAGGACAGACTTGGAAAATCAAGTACGATCTTTTGCTCCCAACATAGCTTTAGCAACTGGATGGACCAACTAGGAAGTGGTTGTGAAACAGAAAGCCTTATTGACAGGGTGATCCATAACGCGACCACCATCGTTCTAGATGGTAAATGTAATATGCGTGAGATATCGCAAAAATATAATCTAAATCATAACAGATAGGCGCCAGCAAGCTGACGCTAGAAGTAACGGCGATGGGCTAACGCTCATCGCTATTTAAAATAAATTGATCCGAATTGAAAAATTAGGAGATCCTTTAGCGCGAATTCAAAATGCAAAAATTGCGAATTAAAAGATCCTTTAGTGCGTAATAATCAATATGCTCAAGTTTTACGGTATCTTTGCCGTCATAACTTATAGTATGAGTGGTGATTACCTCTCCCTCATAAAGAATGGTGATAATGTTGCCACTTATATTTGCAGTTACATATCTAGTGGCGTACT
>JAEWPL010000212.1 GCA_023460615.1 Pseudomonadota bacterium
ATTAGTTTGAAAAAATAATTAATAAATTATTGCATATTAATCAAAGATCATCTAATATAAGCCACCGTTTCTATTTTAAGCGTATGGTATTTGGCGCAATAATGTGGCTGAAAGAGCGATACGCATTGAGGTTTACATGAAAGAGAATATTCATCCAGAGTACAAGGAAGTAAACGTACGTTGCTCATGCGGTAACACCTTTACTATTCGTACTACAGCTGGTCACGATTTAAGCTTAGACGTATGCTCTAAGTGCCACCCATTCTTCACCGGTAAGCAAAAGATTGTTGATACTGGCGGACGTGTTGAGGCATTTAAGAAGCGTTTTGGTGGTATTTCAGCATTTGCTGTTAAGCACTAATCCAAAGTTAGCGTAAATAAGCAAAAAAGCAGATCTATCGTTAAGATGATCTGCTTTTTTAATTTTAAGCATCCATTCACATTTCTCTAAAACACCTTTTAAAAGTACTCCAAAGATTAACAACCTCAAAATATTGATAAATTTGTATTAAATAATTATTAAAAACAATTCTGACATGTTAGACTATTACTTGATAAATCGAAATAAATTGTAAAAAAGTTTGATTTTGAGGAGTTTATCTAATTTCTAAGATTGCCTATTTAGCACTTTTTATCCCGTAACCTATATTTAATGAAAAAGAAATGAAATTTTAATAAGGAGCAGATCGTGTCACATGATGCTAAATTACTTCATGAAAGAGCCCTTGCCTATCATGAGAACCCAGTTCCTGGAAAGATCAAAATTGTAATCACTAAACCAGCTGAAACTGCAGATGATCTAACTTTAGCTTATAGCCCAGGTGTAGCTGAGCCAGTAAGAGCAATTGCAGAAAATCCAGAAGATGCTTATAAATACACAGGAAAAGGAAATTCTGTTGCTATTATCTCTAATGGTACCGCTATTTTAGGTTTAGGTGCTCTAGGACCTCTAGCTTCTAAGCCTGTAATGGAAGGTAAAGCTCTATTATTTAACCGTTTTGCTGGTATCGATGCTATTGATATCGAGGTCAATAACAAGTCAGTAGAAGACTTTATTACTACTGTTGAGTGTATTGCAGATACTTTTGGAGGTATCAATCTAGAAGATATCAAAGCTCCTGAGTGCTTTGAGATTGAAAGAGAATTAGTAAAGCGTTGTCATGTACCTATTTTCCATGACGATCAACATGGTACTGCCATTGTTACTACAGCAGGTATCTTAAACGCAGTAGAACTTCAAGGTAAAAAAATTGAAGATTGTAAAGTTGTCTGCGTAGGTGCTGGTGCTGCAGGTGTTGCTTGCTCAGACTTCTTAATTGAGTGTGGTGCAAGAAAAGAAAACTTCTTCATGGTTGATAGACACGGTGTTATTAGATCCGACAGACCTCAGTATAACAATGGTGAAAAACCTCGCTTTATCAATGATAGCGGTCCTAAGACTTTAGAAGATGCTCTAAGAGATGCAGATGTAATGTTAGGTGTATCTGGTCCTGGTCTAGTTACTGAAGCTGAAGTTCAGCATATGGCCAAAAATGCTGTAATTTTTGCTTGTTCAAATCCAGATCCTGAAGTAGATCCTGAGATAGTTTCAAAGCTTCGTCCTGATATTATTATGGGTACAGGTCGTTCTGATTATCCAAACCAAATTAATAATGTATTGTGCTTCCCATATTTATTCAGAGGCGCTTTGGATGTAAGAGCAACTACTATCAATACTGAAATGATGAAAGCAGCAATGAATGCTTTGCGTGAATTAGCTAAAGAGCCAGTTCCTGTTGAGGTAGTAAAGGCTGCCCAAGTAGATCATTTAGAGTATGGTCGTGACTACTTAATTCCAAAACCAATGGATGCACGTCTACGCAATAAGTTATCAGGCGCTGTAGCAAGAGCAGCAGTTGCTTCTGGTGTGGCTAAAATCCCATTGCCAGATTGCTACAAAATTTAGTTTGTAAAAGTCGTAAGTCAAAGGCCTTAAACTCAAAAATTTAAGGCCTTATTTATTACTATTTTTTAACTAGTAACACGCCTGTTTCTAAATGATCTGTATAAGGGAACTGATCAAAGAAAGCTAGTTTATGAATGTGATGGGTTTTAGATAAGTACTCAAGATCTGAGGCTAGTGATTGAGGTCCACAGGATATGTAAATCACACGGTTGAAACTTGCTGTGAAATCTAAAGCTTCTTTATGCTCTAATCCAGATCTTGGAGGATCGATTAACAAAGTATTTAGATTGTAGTCATGAATGTCCACATTAATTTGTTTTAAACGGTTAAATTCTCTTACCCCTTGTAAGGCTTGAGCTACTTCAACAGCAGATAATCTTGCAATTTTAGTGTTAGTAATATGATTTTTTTCGATATTTTTAAGTGCTGTTAGAGTAGGAACTCTAGAAACTTCGGTAGAAAACACTTTTCTAAAAAGATCTGCTAAACAAACAGTAAAAGTACCACTACCACAATAAAGCTCTATTAAATCAGTATTGTTACAGTCTTTACAACAGTCACGAGCAAACTGAACCATGTTTTGGCAAGCGTAAATATTAGGTTGACTAAAATTACCTTCAACTTGATATAGATAAAAGTCTTTATCTTTAGTGTGAATGGTTTCAAGAATAGTATCAGTATCTACTAAAATAGACTGCTTTTTAGCTCTGCCGATGAAGTTTGCTGATAAGCCTTCGTTTGAAAAATCTTGCTTTAAAGCTTTAGCGTTTTCAATAAATTCTTTCTCATCAATTTTTTTGTGAAAATTTAAAGCGATAATTAATTCACCGATTTGATTTGATAAAAAATCTATTTCAAAAAGCTTTTGATTTAAAATAGGATAATTCATTAAATACTTTTTAAGTAAACTCATAGCCTTATTGATGGCTTTTGAGCCTACAGGAAAGGTTTGTAATTCAATTCGTTTTTTAGGTTTTGTTTTAGGTTCAAACATACAGAATGAAAAATCAGTATGATCTTCATTAAAGAATATGCTAAATTCGGTTCTCATTCTGTAGTATTCAGCAGGTGATTCAAAAACTTCAAAAGAAGGTAAATCAAGGTTGTGAGCTTTTAATAAATTAACCACCTTGTCTATTTTTTCATTAAGATATTTAGTGTAGTTTTGTGGATCAGTTGTTCCAATAAGTGTTTTTAGCATATAAATAATTCCATAAATATTTTGTTAGAGATCATAAATTGTCAGAGTCTAAAGTAAAAGTAAAAAGAGTACTTTTTTTTGATTCAGGTGTCGGCGGGTTATCTGTATTAAATGCTGTAAGAAAGATCAACCCTAGTATAGAGTCCTATTATCTATTTGATAATGAGTGCTTTCCTTACGGTGATAAAAGTGAACAATTTATTGTTGATAGAGTAGACTCATTGATAGAAAGTGCTTGTCACAAGTTTGATTTAAGTGCCATTGTTGTTGCTTGCAATACAGCAAGTACAGTGGCTTTACCTGAACTTAGAGACAATATAAAAATTCCAATTGTAGGAGTGGTTCCTGCAATTAAGCCTGCAGCAAAATTATCTAAAAATAAAATTGTAGGACTTCTTGCTACTCCAGGAACATTATCGAGAAAGTATACACAGGAGTTAATCGATAATTTTGCCTCTGATTGTCAAATCATAAAGGTAGGAAATGCAAATCTTGCAGTCATTGCAGAAAATAGATTATCCACAGGAATTGTAGATACAAAGGCAATTTTAAAAATAGTAGAGCCTTTTTTAAACAAAGATGAAGCAAAAAGACCAGATACGGTTGTTTTAGGTTGTACTCACTACCCTTTTGTAAAAGACATTCTAACTAATCTTCTACCAAATGTAAGACTAGTAGACTCTGGTGAGGCAATAGGCAGAAGAGTAAAAGATGTAATAAAAGATGCTTCTTTTATATATACCGATGAAAAGCAGGATAGAGTGTTTTATACGGGAAAGCTTAAAAACATAGATGATAGATTAACTATGGTAAGGACTTTTGGCTTTAAGCAATTAGAAAAATTCGAACTTGTAAAATAAGAAAGTGCATAAAAAAGCCGTTTAGCAAAAATATATAAAAAAAAGTTAAAAAATTATTTGACATAGATTAAAAAATCATTAAAATGTGTCTCCGTTGTCACGCAAGACAACGACGAAATAAACCAAGCGTTTAAAAAGTTCTTTAAAAATCAGTACGGACAATCTGTGTGGGCC
>JAEWPL010000213.1 GCA_023460615.1 Pseudomonadota bacterium
CAGTCATTAGAATTGCTCGATCAATACACCCAAGAATTAGAAAAACATGCAGATCGCAATGAGATGTGCAAGTTAATTCAAACAGTTCCTGGAATGGGTAAGTTAATTGCACTGTTGATGGCTGTGATTATCAAAGACATCAGTAGATTCAAAAGTGCAAGAGCCTTACAAGCCTTCTTTGGTATCGTAACTGCGCATACAGGCTCTGGTAATAAGATAGTACCAGGTAGGATGAGTATCAAAGGTGATCCTCTGTTTAAGAAGTGGATTTATCAAGCAGTTCTAGCTATTGCTCATAAAGGTAGGTATAAGAACTTAAGACCTCGCTCCCAATGGTTAATTAATATTTTTGATGAGAGTTCAAGTGATTTTAAACTCAAGGTTATCAAAGCTGCAGCTAAAATCATAAGAAACGTCTATGGTGTTTTAAAAAGTGGCAAAGGTTATGATCCTGAAATTGACAAAAGCTTAGGCTCTAAAAAAGATAGAACCAATCGCCATCCTAATAATAGAAAGAGCTCTTACAACCAAGATGGCACCAATCAATTTAACCATGATGTTAATAAGAAGAAGCTACCATTTTTTGAAAATGCAACTGAATTACAAAGATTAGGTGCAACCGCATAAACAAAAGGCTTACAAATGGATTTAATAAAAGTGATTTACCACTAACCCTAAGTACAAGATTTTTTAACCAAATATAAAATAAAAGAACATTATGTAAAAACAACAACCAATAGTAAGTTTACAAGTTAAGTTTGCACTTTAACTCTTATTATGCCCAAGACGCTTTGTATGTACTAGATTTCGAATCTTTAAGTTGAATTTCGCGCTGGGATTGTCTTATTCGGGAATATTGAGCTCAAGATAGAGCAGTAGCAGTTTTAAACTGACTCATGATCATAGAACCTTTGATAAGTAAGTTATCGCAAACACTGAAACAAGTCCCCAAGCTTAATGGTCGTAAACAAGCTAAGAATTTAGGAATCAGTTTATAGAATTAGCTTAGACTCTTGTCTATAAAAGTCTCTAAGAAAATTGTGGATTTAGTTCCACTAAATTTTTATTGCCAAAAAATAGGCTATCAAATTAAAGAAAAGTTCTTAAATATCAGAAAGATAAAAGGATAGATTAACTTTACAAAAAAGTTTAAAATATTTGCAAAGTGCGCTTGACATACTCCCGGTCATCATATAGGCAAGCCATGGAGGTTCTTACCTGATGACATTCTGCTGTAAACTTACATCATTTTCAGACTTGGGTACTACAGTCTCACTGTCAGAGCAGAGAACTTAACAACCGTGCAGTCTTCTGACCACATCTGCGCTGTTTGAAGGCGCGGGTTGTATTCGAGATAATTCTCAGGAGGCGTACGTCAGTCCCCCTAGTGTTTTTAGTAGCTACCACCTAATCGCAGTTAGCTACTTTGATTTGCACATTATTAAATTTGGATTTAGCTATTATTAACTAAATCTAAATTTACAAGATTTGTTGATAGTATATAATATTTATTTGTTATTGTAAAGTGTTCATTTGTGGCTTTCATCCCCATAGCAAGCTATGGGGCTTTTGCCACTGATCTGTAACGCACCTAAGCTTGGATTTAATGACTCATCAAGTACTGTATTAAAGCCACTAAAGATAGTGGAAAATTTGCACCTTGTTATACCAGTCATAAACATAAAACGAACTGCTTTATAACGACTTTTAACTACTTGATAAAAAGAGCATAGGATAGCGCTTACTCTTTCAAATTGCTCCTTACTGTTCATAAATGTTGTAAGAGGTGCATCATACTCATCGATAAGTATTACTAACTTATTTTCGCCTACTGCATTGCAAATACCAATTAACTTTTCGCTTACTGAATCTCCTGCATTTCTATTGATTACAAGCTTATGCTTTAAAATAAACCTATCTAAAGCATTATTAAAGGATATTTTAAAAGCATCTACACTAGTACTATTCATAGAAGAAAAGTCTAAGTGCAGTACATAATACTGTTCTGTATCTTGCCATAAAGGCTCTATTTTTAAGCCTTTAAACAACTCTAATTGATTTGTAAACAGACATTTTAAAGTTGATACTAGTAAGCTTTTTCCAAAACGCCTAGGTCTTGTAAAGAGTATAGGCTGGCAGCTGTTTTGAGTTAGTTTATAAATTAGATCTGTTTTATCTACATATATTCTCTGCTCCTTTCTTAACTTTGCAAAATCACTTACACCATTAGGTAATTTGTTTAAATCTTCAAACATAATAGATCTCCTATAAACGATTTCTTAAACAAGGCGGGAATTTTGAAGCTACAAATACTCAAACTTGCTACTTTGAGTATTTTGCATTATTGATTCAAATAAGTGTTGTTTTTTCTTAAATCAGCAAGTTAGAAGTTATTTGATTAGCTGTCTTTTTAACCATCTCAACAATACTTGGTAATTTATCTGAAACAAATTTACTGATAGTACCTGATACAGAAATGGCGCCGATTAAGTGCCCATCAAGATCAATAATTGGTACTGCAATACATCTAATCTCTAAATTACCTTCACCATTGTCATAAGCAAAACCACGGTTGTGGATGGAAGCTAACTCTTTTCTTAAAGCTTGAGGGGTAGCAATAGAGTTAGCAGTTTTCTTTGTATAGTCAAGGGAATTTAAGATACTCTCACGTCTTACACTTTCTTGATAGGCTAAAAGACATTTTCCTATAGCACTGTGAACTAAAGAGATCTCCCCACCTTGTCTTGAGAGGATCCTCATATTAGAGTGAGGGCTTGTTTTAAGTGCTACATAGTAGGCTTTATCGTCATCCATGATTCCAAAGTTAGCAACTAGGCAATCAACGCTATCAATAAGCTTCTCAAGGTATGGTGAGATAATTTCACTTAAGTCTAGACTCTCTTGAGCACTAGATCCTAAAGATACTAATTTAACCCACAGCTGAATGGTTTTATCAGAATTTTGACGCAAGAGTCGAAGCTTAATCATATCATCGACTAATACGTAAACAGAGCTTCTTGGAAGGGAGGTTAAGCTTATTAACTCAGAGATAGTGCAGCGTCTATTCTTTTGTAAGACTTCTAAAATTCTTAAAGCGCGCTCTAGGGCAGGTACTCTGATAGTAGACATAAGCTTTTCCTTATCTTTTTATTCAATTATAAGAAAAAGCTTTAATAATTTGTAGCTTATCCTGGAATGATCATGCCCATTTCACGCATTTTGGCAATCTTATAACGCAAGGTGCGTGGACTAATGCCTAGTTTTTCAGCAACTTCCTGTCTTGAGCCGCGGTATTCAATTAACGCATCAAGAATAATTTGGTATTCCTGTTGCTTTAATTCACCACCTAAATCTTGAGGGATCTTTTGATTTCTAACAGCGCTATCAGATGGCATTGCAGTGTTTGCTTCTGTTTCTTGAACAGGCTCGATTTGAGGCTCTACACCATCAAAGTCAAAGCTATTACTCTGCAGTGCATCCTCAAGAGAGTTCTCATCAAGAATAATGCACTTGTCATCCACCACACCGTTAGTAGCTAAGATTAAAGCACGTTGCATTACATTATCTAATTCACGTACGTTACCTGGCCAGGAGTAGTTTTGTAACTTTACCTGAGCACTATTATCTAAAGTAGGAATAGCTACCTGCTCTTGGGTTGCGTGTTTTGACAATAAGAATTTTGCAATTGGAATTATGTCTTTTGGACGCTTGCATAGTGGTAACCAACGTAGTGGGAAGACATTTAAACGGTAGTAAAGATCTTCACGGAATTTCTTTTGAGCAACAGCTTCTTTTAAATCACGATTTGAGGTTGCAATTACGCGTACATCAAGGCTAATAGTCTTGCGAGAACCTAATCTTTCAACTTCTTTTTCTTGTAGGACACGTAGTAACTTTGCCTGCAAGCCTAAATCCATCTCGGTGATTTCATCTAATAAAATAGTACCACCTTGAGCTTGCTCAAACTTACCAGGACAAGCTTGTACAGCACCTGTAAAGGCACCTTTTTCATAGCCAAATAAGGTTGCCTCTAGCATAGAATCTGGAATGGCAGCACAGTTAATGGCTACAAAAGGACCTGCGGCTCGATTTGATTTGTCGTGAACGTATCTTGATAAAACCTCTTTACCTGAGCCTGATGGACCTGTAATCATCACTGTTGCATCGGTTGCGGCAACCTTTGCAGCTAGAGCTAATAATTCACCAGTTGAAGGATCAGCAAAAATAGGCTCGCCTTTTACAATCTTACTTACAGGTACATAACGAGATACTTGGTTTAATAGCACCTCTGGTGCAAAAGGCTTTGCTAGATAATCAATAGCGCCATCACGCATTGCTCTTACAGCGCCATTGATATTTGCATAGGCAGTCATCAATAAGACTGGCAGTTGAGGGTATTTTTCGTGAATTGAATTTAATAAAGTATGGCCATCCATACCCCCCATTTGGATATCGGAGATGACCATATCAACTTTTTGCTTAGTTAGGATCTCTAGAGCTTTTTCACCACCATCCGCCTCAAGGCATACATAACCTGTCAGCATCAAGGTATCTACAATTGCTTCACGTAATTGGCTATCATCATCTACAATAAGAATTTGACTGTTGCTCATAGTTTTCCTTAACCTAAACTAGGCTACCGATTGCTCAACTGCTACATTTAAGCTCTCGGATGGCTCTAGATTTCCTTCATATTTAGGGATAGTAATGGTAAATACAGTTTCTTGCTCGTTTGAGGTTAATGATACATTACCTTGATGAACTTTAGCTACTGCAGCCACTACTGCTAAGCCTAAACCGGTACCGTTACTCTTAGTAGTATAGAATGGTTCAAAAATCTTAGCACAAGTGCTTTGACTAATCATTGGACCGTCATTTTTTACACTAATCATAACATTCTTAGCATTACTTACTAATTCAATCATAACGTTTTTTGCGCCAGCTTCAATGGCATTTGTCACTAAATTAGTAATTGCTCCGTTTAAGGCAGTAACGTTACCTAACATTTTCATTGGACGTGGACCAATGTTAGTAGTCAAATTAGCGCCACTTCTTTCAACCACTGAAGCTACGGAGCTTGTAACCCCTTCAACAAGATCTACAGCATCTAGTAATTTTACAGTCTGCTCACCAGATCTTGCATACATTAGAATATCACTAACTTGTGACTCTAAAGCCTCTAATCTGCTCATTAACTTCTTTTGGAAGATAGTTCTATTTGCAAGTGGTAACTTAGTATTGCCTAAATTAGCTGCATATAAAATAGCAGCAGACAAAGGAGTTCTAATTTGATGAGCTAATGATGCAGCCATCTTACCTAAAGAGGACAATCTCTCCATGTGATTTAGCTTATCTGTAAGCTCACGAGTTGCAGTCTGATCAGTCATTTGTACTAACTGACCATGAGATAAAGGCTTGGTAGATACCTGAAGTCTCTTACCATCTACAGTAGAGATCTCCTGACCGTCATCTTTACGAGGTGCAAACACTTCATTGATAACTTGATACCACTTTCTACCTTCTAATTGAGTTACATTAAGCATGTTTAAAGCTGATGCATTAGCTTTTTTAACAATACCAAACTCGTCAACTACAATAATTGCTGAAGGCTCTTTCTCAAAGATCTCTTTGTATAGTTCAAGTTCATTTATAGAAGTTGTCATAAGTCACCTCACTTGTTGTTATGACAACTTATTCAATATTCATGCCACATTAAGTTTTCTGTTTATTATCAGTATGTTACCAAAATACTTAATTTTGCATGTCTAATTTTTGACTAAAAGCTTTGGTGAGGATCTTTAATCGTTGCGCGCTTTGAGCAAACTGCACAATTTTGATTGCAGGGTGGCAATTTCATGACTTTTACATTCATGTCTAAAGCTTCAATAGTAAGCATTCTACCTGTTAAGAGTTTGCCTAAGTTAAGTAAATACTTTACACACTCTAAAGCTTGGATATTACCAATTACTCCTGGTAAGGGACCAAAGACACCAATCTCTTTATTAGAAGGTAAACTCTCTTTAGTTGGGATCTTCTCAAAGATACAACGATAACATGGACCTTTGCCTGGAACATAGGTCATCACTTGACCTCTAAAGTGAATAACTGCTCCATGACAAAATGGCTTATGCGCAATTACACACGCATCATTGATTAAAAACTTAGCTTCAAAAGAGTCTGTACAATCAATGATAAAATCATAGTCTTTAATGATCTCAAGTATGTTATCAGAAGATATAAAGGTGTTATGGACTATTACTTTGACATCAGGATTTAAAGCATTGATTTTGTTTTTAGCAGACTGAGTTTTAAGTCTACCCACATCCGCTGTCTCATGGATCACCTGACGTTGCAAATTACTTTTATCTACTACATCGTCGTCAGCAATACCTATAGTACCAATACCTGCTGCAGCTAAGTACATTAAACAAGGTGAGCCTAAACCACCTGCACCTATGACTAATACTTTTGAGTTAAGTAATTTCTTTTGTCCTTCAATACCAAATTCTTTGATAGTGATATGACGAGAATATCTTTCAAGTTGCTCTTGAGATAATTCCATAAATACTCCAATTAGTTTGACTAATCTAAAACTAAAAAAGCCTTAGGCTTTTTTAGTAGTCTAAGGCTTTTTACAAAATTGTAAATTAAAAATTAACCTACAAATACACGGGCATTTCTAAATAGTCTTACCCATGGGCTATCCTCACCCCAAGCATCTGGGTGGTAAGAGTTAGCAACAGTTCTCATTACACGCTCTGGGTGTGGCATTAAGATAGTGAAACGACCATCTGTATTAGTTACAGAGGTAATACCATTAGGTGAACCGTTAGGGTTTAATGGGTATTGCTCTGTTACCTTACCACTATGATCAATGTAACGAACTGCAATTTGACCTGATTTCTCTAAAGCCTCTAAGTGAGCTTGATCTCTAAACTCAGCTCTACCCTCACCGTGAGATACCACGATAGGTAACTTAGAGCCTTCCATACCAGCAAATAGAACTGATGGGCTCTTTTGGATCTCAACTTCAACAAAACGAGCTTCAAAACGCTCTGATAAGTTAGTTACAAAACGAGGCCAATTCTCAGCGCCAGGAATTAAAGAAGCTAGAGTAGACATCATCTGACAACCATTACATACACCTAATGCGAAGGTGTCTTTGCGATTAAAGAATCTTGAGAACTCATCAGCTGCAACTGAGTTGAAGAGGATGGATTTTGCCCAACCTTCACCAGCACCTAATACGTCACCGTAAGAGAAGCCACCGCAAGCAGCGAAGCCCTTGAAGTCATCTAGTTTAACTTTACCAGTTAACACATCTGACATGTGAACATCGATACAGTTAAAGCCTGCGCGATTAAAAGCAGCTGCCATTTCGCCTTGTGAATTTACGCCTTGTTCACGTAAGATGGCAACCTTAGGAGCTACTCCCTTGCTAATGAAAGGAGCTGCAACATCCTCGTTGATATCAAAGGTTAATTCTGCAAATAGACCTCTATCATTTGACTCATCCTTAGCGTCAAACTCTTGTTTTGCACACTTAGGATTATCACGTAGAGCTTGCATTTGATAAGTGGTTTCAGCCCAAATCTTTCTGAAGTACTGACGTGGCTCATCAATAATGCTGTTACCATCACGCTTGAAGACGATTCTGTCATCACCACGTAAAGTACCAATCTCAAAGATGCAATTTGCCAGACCATGACCTGATAGAATATTCATTACAGTCTCAGCATCATCACGTCTTACTTGTAATACAGCACCTACTTCCTCAGAGAATAACACTGCTAAATCGTCTTCACCTAAAGTATCGATGAATACTTCAACACCAGTGTGACCTGCAAAGGACATTTCACAGATAGTAGTGAATAGACCACCATCAGAAATATCGTGGTAAGCAAGTAGTAAATCTTTGCGATTTAAGAATTGAACTGCATCAAATAATCCCTTTAATCTTACAGGGCTATCTAAATCTGGGCACTTATCACCTAACTGACGATAAACCTGAGCTAAAGCAGAACCGCCTAAACGATTTTGTCTCTCACCTAGAGTTACATAAATTAAGGTAGTGTCACCTTTATCAGTACGTAACTGAGGTGTTAAAGTCTTTCTAATATCCTCAACTCTTGCAAAAGCAGAAATGATTAAAGACATAGGAGCAGTTACAGTCTTTGTCTTACCATCTTCTTCCCAAGTAGTCTTCATAGACATAGAGTCTTTACCTACAGGTACTGTAATACCTAATTGAGGGCAAATCTCCATACCTACAGCTTTAACAGCTTCAAATAAACCTGCATCCTCACCTGGGTGACCATTTGGTGCCATCCAGTTTGCAGATAACTTAACACGCTTTAACTCACCAATATCAGCTGCAGCGATGTTAGTAATAGCTTCAGCTACTGCTAAACGAGCTGATGCACCGTGATTTAATAGGGCTACAGGAGTTCTCTCACCTACAGCACCAGCCTCACCATGGTAGCTATCATAAGAAGCAGCTGTTACTGCAACATCTGATACAGGAACCTGCCATGGACCAACCATCTGGTCACGAGCAACTAAACCTGTAACTGATCTGTCACCGATAGTAATTAAGAAGGTCTTTTCAGCAACAGTTGGTAATCTTAAAACTCTGCAAGCTGCTTCATTTACATTTACACCTTCTAAGTTTAAAGCAGGTGAATGTTGCTCTAAAGTCTTAACATTCTTGTGCATACGTGGTGGCTTACCTAATAGCACATCTAGTGGTAAGTCAATTGGTTTATTACCAAAGTAAGGATCTTCAAGTACTACACGGCGCTCTTTAGTAGCCTCACCGATTACTGCGTATTGAGCTCTTTCTCTCTTACAGAAGTTCTCAAAGATTTCAAACTTGTCAGCAGCTACTGCTAATACGTAACGCTCCTGAGACTCATTACACCAAATTTGTAGTGGTGACATACCTGGCTCATCGTTAGGGATCTTACGTAAATCAAAACGACCACCTACGCCACCATCTGATACTAACTCTGGCATAGCATTAGATAGACCACCAGCACCTACGTCATGGATAAACATGATTGGGTTGTTGTCACCTAATTCCCAGCAAGCATCGATAACTTCTTGGCAACGACGTTGCATTTCTGGGTTACCACGTTGTACGGATGCAAAGTCTAAGTCTTCTGAAGAAGCACCTGAGTTCATGGAGGAGGCTGCACCACCACCTAAACCGATGTTCATAGCAGGGCCGCCTAAAACGATTAGTTTTGCACCTGGATCGATATGATCTTTGATGATGTGCTCACGACGGATGTTACCCCAACCACCAGCTAACATAATTGGCTTGTGGTAACCACGAACTTCAGTACCGTTGAAAGATGTTACTTGCTCTTCATAAGTTCTAAAGTAACCACATAGGTTTGGACGACCAAACTCGTTGTTGAAGCTTGCACCACCTAAAGGACCATCAATCATGATCTGTAGAGCTGAAGCTAAACGACCAGGCTTACCAAAATCGTGCTCCCAAGGTTGAATTGCACCTGGAATACGAAGATTTGATACGCTAAAGCCACAGATACCAGCTTTAGGCTTTGAACCTACACCAGTTGCACCTTCATCACGGATTTCACCGCCTGAACCTGTAGCTGCACCTGGGAATGGAGAAATAGCTGTTGGGTGGTTGTGAGTTTCAACCTTCATTAAAATAGGCATATCCTCTTCATGGTAAGCCCACTCATGATTTGGATTAGGGAAGAAACGACCAGCCTTAGAGCCTTCCATCACAGCTGCATTGTCTTTGTAGGCTGACAATACATAATCTGAAGTTTGCTCGAAGGTATTTTTAATCATACCAAATAAAGATTTATCTTCTTTTTTACCATCGATAACCCAGTCAGCGCCGAATACTTTATGACGGCAGTGCTCTGAGTTCATTTGAGCAAACATGTATAGTTCGATATCAGTAGGATCACGACCAATACCCTTGAAACTATCTAGTAGGTATTCCATCTCAGGCTCAGATAAAGCTAAACCTAATTCAACGTTAGCTACCTTTAAAGCCTCCATACCACCAGTAGTTAAAGCTACGGTCTTAAATGGCTTTGGTGATTGTTTTTCAAATAATGCAGCACCTTCTTCAAGAGATGGTAGAACATTTTCCATCATGCGGTCATGAATTAAAGCTTTTACTTTTTGCTTTTCTGCATCAGTTAAAGCACCACCTTGCTTTACTACATAGTAAGCAATACCGCGCTCAATTCTTAAAATCTTAGTTAAACCACAGTTATGTGCAATATCTGTAGCTTTAGTTGCCCAAGGAGAAATAGTACCTACTCTTGGGATCACAAAGAATAATTCACCCTCGTCTTTTGACTCTGCTTTAGATGGACCATAACTTAGGATCTTTTGTAAAACTGACTGCTCTTTATCGGTCAGTGCTTCTTTAGTATCAACTAAGTGTACAAAATGAGTGCTAATTGAACTTACTTTGATGCCTTCATCACTTAGAGCTTTGATAATTTTCTCAAGTCTAAAGGTGGAAACGGCTGGAGAACCTTGAATGATATCCATCAGAAATGTTCCTGTAAAAGTATAACGTTGGGTAAAAAAGAGAATTGACTAAATTAGTCAAAAATTTCGTGCGTATTTTATCACATTCAAAGCAAAATATCTTAACCAAATGTGTCTGATATCAAGATAGCTTTGATTGTAAAAAGTAAGGTTTTAGCTTTTGAGTTTAAGGTATTAAAGTCAAAAGCTTAAACATTCATTTTGCCTAATTTCAATTTCCTCAAAACATTTACACTCCTTGTAATTTTAATCTTGGTATAATGACTACATCGGAGGAACCGTTATGAAGAAATCTAGCCGCCTATTACCAAGATCTAACACTAGCCGTCGTTCACGCATTAGACAAATGTACATCAAATCTGCAAGAGCCCGCCGTCAAGCAAGACAAGAAGTATTTTTCATCCAAGAAAAAGCTCAAGAATAAATTTAGGCACTCTTCTTGCATATAGATTAATCAATAATGTAAAAGTGGCAATTTTATGCCACCAAATTCTTATGCAAGGAGAGAATTATGTACGGTCGCAATCTTAAAGCCTATCAAAAGACCACAGTTACTGCAGAAATCTCGGTAGCTGATCCGTATTACGTTACTAAGCTATTATTCCAAGGTGTATTTGAGCGTTTAGCTCAAGCAAAAGGTGCAATTGAGCGTGGAGACTTAGCTTTAAAGGCAAAAAAACTATCCTCAGCAACTGCTATTATCGAAAATTTAAGAAGTACGTTAGATTTTTCACAAAGCCAGTCTATAGCTCAAAGCCTTTTTGACATATACTCATATATGTTAGATCAAATAGCTGATGCCTCCATTATGGTGGACACTAAGCCAATTGATAATGCAATTAGAGCTTTTATGCCAATTAAGAATGCTTGGGATTCTATTTCTGTAGAAGCTCAACAAGAGGCAAGTTCAAAACGTACTAAAGAACAATTAGATATTGATCTAAATCACGACAATAATATTGCAAAAGGTTATATTTAAAGGATTGTTATGCAATTAGATGAGTTAATTCGTAAGATCATGGAAGCTGAACGCTCTTTAGGTAATGAACTTGAAAGAGACGACTTAGGTTTGTCTTTAGATTATGCTCAAATTGCACAAGACAATTTAAAAAAGCTTACAGAGCTTTGCAAGACTCTTTCAGGTGACGACTTAGTAAAAGCTAAAGAGTTTGCCACCGCCTATGCTGAGCACATCAAGGAGCAAATTAAAAACTTAGCTTTAGAACAGGCAAAGGTCGGGGAAGAGTACCGCAAAGTTAAAGGTAAACATAAAATCAGCAATCAATACGTTCAATTTCAAAAAACTATAAAGAATAACTCAACTAACAGCATTAAGGCTTAACAATATGGCAAAAAAGACCATTGACGATTTAATGACAAGTGACGTCTCACTTGAAACCCTTGCAACTAAAGTAGGACCACTTACTCAATTTGATGAGAAAAAATTGAGGGAATTGTCAGAACTACAAGCTCAAATGGGCGATTTTTTAATTGAGCGTTTTCAAAACAATATCGCAGCTTTTGAGCAATACATGCCAAATATTGCTAAAACCTTTAGAGATTATCGTCCTAAAAAGACTCTAGATTTTTTCTGTACTGACAACGGTATTCCAAACTTAATTCTTACAGAGAAGAACGAATTCTTTTATAAAACCTTTGATCCTTTTGCTTTATGTAAGGCTCAGGTAGATGCAATTTTAAGTAAAGCAAGTATCTTACAGACTTCCTACTCTAAAGAGTGGGATCCTTTCGGTCAAATTCACTTTAAATATTTAAGTGCCGCCGTTGAAATTGAGCAGAGTTTCCAAAAAGAAGGTGATTTAACTCCTAAAGAAATCGGCTCTATTCCTAATTGTATTATGTTAGGTGTAGGTTTAGGTTATCAACTTGCTTACCTTTATGAGCAAGTAGAAATTGCCAATATGGTTATTGTAGAGCCAGACTTAGATATCTTTTTTGCCTCATTACATGCTTTTGATTGGGCAAGTTTACTAAAGTTCTTGTTTGACAATAAATACGGCATTCACTTAATGCTAGGTCAAACACCAAAAGACTTCTTTATTGATATGGAGAAGTACTATGCTCACCACGGTAGATTTATTTCAGGCTCTTGGCTTGGCTATGTACACTACTCCTCAGAAAGAATTCGCACTTTAGGTAAAATCCTTTTAGATGATTTTGCAGCAATTCATGCTGCTATGGGCTTTTTTGACGATCACTTATTTGGTTGCTCCCACTCTTGTAGAGCTATTTTAGATAGAAAATCATTTGTTAAACAAAAGCCTGAGATGCCTGATAAGTTCAAAAAACTACCTGTATTTATCATAGGATCAGGTCCATCTCTAGATCACGATATTCAATTCTTACGTAAAAATCAGGACAAAGCTATCATTATTGCTTGTGGTACTGCTATTGACACTTTATACCATGCAGGTATTAAGCCTGACATCTATGCATGTACTGAAAGAACACCTGAGATTAGCGATGCTCTAAGTGTAATCCCTGACAAACACTTTTTTGACGACATTATTTTAATGTGTGGTGACGTAATTCACCCTTATACCACCAAATTATTTAAGCACACTGCTATCTTTGCAAAATACGATGAGCCTTTTGCAAGATTTGCAGGAGCCCACTTAAGTGATTATAGACAAGTAAAGCCTGTACAGTTGATGACTCCTTTAGTTGGTAACATGGGTGTATCAGGTGCTTGCTATTTAGGTCTTGAGAATCTATATCTATTCGGTCTTGATAATGGTTCTCGTGTTGAAGATCAAGAAATGCACTCTAAGTACACCACCCTTTACAATTGCCACAATAATGGCGTGTCCAAAAAGAGTGGCTCCTATGCAACTCCTGATGTGGTAGAAGCAAACTTTGGTGGTACTTGCAAAACTGGTTACTTCTTTAAGTTATCTGCTCGTAATATGGGCTTTATTATCGGCACTTTACAAAATGAAGGACAAGACATTCATTGTTATAACTGCTCTGATGGTGTAAAGATAAAAAGCACAGTTCCAATGCACTCAGAGGATCTAGCTAAAGATTTTGATAAGCTACCTGCTTTAAATAAAAAAGAATTCTTTGATTTCATGGTCAATGAAAAAACTATGCCGCTAACAGAGACTACAAAGGAGCACTTAAAAGCCTTATTTAGCGAAAAAGCTTTTAACTCTATAGTGGATAAGATTCTTGATCAATTGAATAACGCAAAGATTAACAATCGTACTGACGGTATTCAGCTTTTAGAATCTGTAAGTGAGTATTTAACTTTCCTTGAGCAAAATGCTGTAACTTATTTTATGGGTGACTGCTTAGAAGGCTCTTTACAAACTTATTTTATTGTAGCTACTAAAGCTTTATATAAAGTAAGAGATGAGAAAGTATGTATTGAGCACTTTTTGAAGATCTTAGAGGTGATTAAAGATTTCTTAGACGAGACTAAGTCTTTATTTAAGTATCTTCCAGATTATGTCATTTACGAGCATCGTAAATATCATACTAATGGTAAAGTTGGTGTGGATTATCCTACAGCTTTGGCCCCTGACTTTCCACCACGACGTAAGATCATCTTTAAAGAATATGACGATCCTCAGAAAGTATTTGAAAAGAAATACGAGTAAGATCAAAAAGGATGGCTTATGCCATCCTTTCTTTTTACTACTTAGATTTTACAGTAGTCTTTTTCTTTGGTCGTTTAGCAAGTACTAGACCAGTACCTTCACGTCTTGCCTTAGCAATAGCTTGACGTTCAGCCTTATCTTGTTTTTGACTTGCTCTTGCCCACATTCTTTCATTAGCTTCTTGACGCTTTTGTGCTCTCATTTGAGATTGAGTCTGTCGCTTCTGAGCTGGCTTCTCATCTGCAAATGGGTTTTCGCCTTCCTTAAAGTCAATAATTACAGGAGAGCCCATAATATTTAAGGATTTTCTGTAACAGTTAATGATGTAACGCTTATAAGCATCAGGAACTTTAGATACTTTATTACCATGAATAATAATTCTTGGAGGGTTGTAACCACCAGCATGAGCAAACTTAAGCTTAATACGTCTACCACCAGAAATAGGTGGTTCGTGCTCTTCAACAGCTGCACGTAAGATACGGTTTAGCATTGAAGCACTGTGACGAGTAGTTGCACTTGCGTAAGCTTCATCGATAGAATCAAATAGGTTACCAACACCTGTACCATGAAGTGCTGAAATAAAGTGTACTCTTGCAAAGTCCACGAAACCTAAACGAGAATTTAATTCAAGTTTAATCTCATCTTTAACTTTAACATCAAGACCATCCCACTTATTTACCGCAATCACAAGTGATCTTCCAGACTCTAGAATAAAGCCAAGTAGGGACAGATCCTGATCAGTAACGTGAGATTGAGCATCGATAACTAATAAAGCAACATTACAATCTTCAATTGCTTTTAAGGTTTTAACAATGGAGAACTTCTCAATTGCTTCATTTACTTTACGACGCTTTCTTACACCAGCAGTATCGATAACGATGTATTTCTTATCACCACGCTCTAGTGGAATATAAATAGAATCACGAGTGGTACCTGGGTGATCAGCAACTACCACACGCTCCTCACCTAGCATACGGTTAGTTAAAGTAGATTTACCCACATTTGGCTTACCTACGATAGCAAACTTAATTGGTAAGTCAGCAAAAGGAGTCTTTTGCTCTTCTTTTGCTTTGTCAACATCCTCACCCTTTAGGCGAGCGCGAGCTTTTTCTTTGTGCTCATACCAATCAAAGCCACCACGTTCCATGTCAACAGGTACGTTCTCTAAGAACTGATAGCCTTCTTCCCATTGAGCAAGCTCTAAAGCACGCTTACTCTCCTCTCTAGCTTCAAGCTCTTCGTCTGTTAAATCACAGTCTAAAGGTCCTTCTTCACGTAATAAAGGAGCGATAACATCCTCTAAAACGTTATTAACGCCACGACCATGCACGATAGCGGTAGGATAAACCTCACCTAAGCCTAAAGCATAGAACTCAGCACCTGCAGTTTCAGGATCTAGACCATCCACTTTATTAGCGATAATGGCACATTTTTTACCAGAGCGTCTTATGTAATCGGCAACTGAGTAGTCACCAGGTAAGATACCAGCTCTAGCATCTAACATAAATAACACCAAATCACACTCATCAATTGCAAGTAGTGCTTGGTTAGTCATTTTTGAGGTTACTTCCTCTGGCTGATTAGTTGCATCCTCTGCAATACCACCAGTATCAATAACCACAAACTCACGACCTTCATAAAGGGCGCGACCATATTTTCGGTCTCTAGTTAAACCAGGAAAATCGGCAACTAGGGCATCACGAGTCTTAGTAAGTCTATTGAAGAAAGTAGATTTTCCAACATTAGGGCAACCTACTAAAGCAACAACTTTCATGTAACATCCTTGTAAGATTGGCTTACTATACACACAAAGGGGACTTATGGTCCCCTTTTATTACAACAATAAGTGATTTAGCCGTTTCACAACGGGTTATTCATCACTCTCAACAATTTCAATATCATTGTCTGAGCTTACACCAGAATCTGGATCTAGACCATAGCTTTGTAATTGCTCACGACGTTGTTTTTCATATTCTGCAACACGTTTTTCGTATTCAGCTTTTTGACGTAAGTACTCGCGGTATTGAGCTTCGATTTGACGCTCTCTACTTTGAATTTGAGCAACTAACTTACGAGCTTCCTCACGACGTTTTTGTAAATCATCTAAAGTTACACCACCAGTTGCAGCAGGTGACATAGCTTGAGCTGCAATAAGTGCAGCTGCATTACCGGTTACTTGCTCTAAATCGGTAAAGCGTTTTTTAGGAATTACGATATCAATAGGATCATAGCAAAGTACATCTACAGAGCCTGAAGATGAGTAAACTACTAAACAGTTACCTACTACTAAAGGAGCTACATAGATAGGATCAGAGCTTATGGAGATCTTAGAATCAATTAAACCATCATTTAAATTGATAAAGTAAATAAAGCCTTCTAAATCGCCAACTACAGCATAGTTACCATAGATAGTAGGGGCGGTTACATTACGATAACGTAATTGTGAATTTGCCCATAACTCTACATTGTCAGAACGACGTACACAGTAAACAGTGCCGTTATCTGCAGTTACCACAAAGAAATTGTCATCATAAGCAATATCTTGTGAGGAGTTATAAGACAACTTACCTACGACAGCATTTTTCTCTAAAGAGTATTTTACAAAGCCTGAATTATAGGCTGTTGAATAAATGCTATCTCCTAAAATTAGTGGGGTTGAGGAAACATCTGATATTCTCTCTAAATCAGAGCTACCATTGTTTTGACCTACAACAATTTGATTTAACACAAAACCATCTTGCTGACTTACAAGTAGCATACGACCTGTGGAGGTACCTAAAACTAAAAGCTCATCACCTACTACTACAGGCTTTGCTTGAGTACGTAAGTGTAAAGCCGCAGAGGTATCACCAGTTGACCAAATAACAGCTTTAGAATTTAAATCAAAAGCGGTAACGCCACCTGTGGAATCTTGCACAAAAAGTTTATCACCAGAGGCATTAAAGGCTGGTACTGATACGATTTCTTTACCTAAGTAGTATTTAAAATAAATACTACCATCGGTCTTTGACAATACGTATAAATAACCATTCTCAGAGCCTAAAGCTAAGAGATGATCACTTGCGCTTACACCACCACTAATACGAGCAGAACGCTTATTATCGTTCTCCTCCTCATCGGACAAATCTACAACCCAGGTTTTATCACCATTAGTTGCATCAAAAGAGTAAACCTTACCTTCACGACCGGCAATATATAATTGACGACCACTGATGCAAGGCACAAGTTGAGAATAGAACTTATCAGAGCCTTGGGTACTTGCAGACCACACATAAGTAGGCTCAAAGATATTCTTAATCTCTGGTGGTTCTACAGGTGCAAATAAATCTTTATTAGAATTACAACCTGTAGTAGATGCAAAAGCTAATGCTAACACTGTTACTAAGCAGGATAATTGCTTTTTTAACATGAATGCCACCTTAATATTTGTAGATTTAATTAGGTATTATTTTTTTATTTTTGTAGCTTGTGCTGCAATCTTTTCTTCAAGCTTTATGGCTCTTTCAAAAGCAGGAGTTTGACCATCTGCAATTAAGCTATCAGCTTTAATTTGTAATACAGAAGTAATTGCAATATTCTTTTGCTCACAAATTGAAATAGCCTCTTGATATGCTTTTGAAGCAAGATCTTTTTTACCTTGTAATAAATAAATATCACCTAATAATTCTTGTTTCTCAACAGCATAA